>NZ_JBFBBE010000021.1:0-122595 GCF_040682555.1 Streptomyces sp. NPDC051172 | reverse complement strand
TCGAGAACTGCACCGCCGGCGCCTGCCACTTCGACGTACCGCCCGGCACGTACGACGTGCAGGTCCTCCTCGGCGGCGAGGCCGCGTCCGGCACGGCCGCCGCGGGCCGGGCGCCGCCGCCCTGCGGCGGGATCACCGGGGTGGCCTGCTGGGGGCCGGAGGGGGCGGGCTGCGCCTGCGCCGCGGCGCGGTCGGCGGCCGCCTTGCCCGCGCCGAAGCCGGGCGCCCCCGTGCTGCCGTTCTGCGCCCCGCCCTGCCCACCCGTGCGCTGGGACAGCGCACGGAACGTCATGGTGCCCTCGTCGGCCGCGGGGCCACCGGGGCCGGGGATGCCGTGGCCGGCCGCTGCCGGGGGCTCCTTCTCCCCGGTCTGCGCCGTCGGCCTGCGGAAGACGAAGGTGCCACCGGAGGCCGGGTCGTCCGCTTCCGAGTCCGCGGGCGGGATCGACGCCGTGCCGTCGGTGCGGGACGCCTGGCCGTCCGGCCGGGCGGGGGCGCCGTCGGCCACGCGCGGGTCCGCGGACTGCGGGTTGCCCCAGGACACCCGGCGGTCCTGGTCGCCGCCGAAGCCGGACTGCTGCGAGCTGTCGGCGCCCCAGGCTGCCGCGGGCTCGGGGCGGCCGCGGTGCTGGGCCGGGGCCGACTGCGGCACGGGGTCCTCGTCGAAGAAGTGCGGTCCCGTCTCCTCGACCGGAGCCGGGTCGCTGCCGGGCGGCGGGGCGAGCGACTCGCCGTCCGTCGGGGCCGGACGGCTGGTGCCCGGTACCCAGGACGCACCGTTCCAGTACCGGACATATCCAGGAATGGACGGGTCCGGGTAATACCCTTCGCGGGGCCTGTTGTCACCGGGTGCCGGGGTTGGGGCGCTCATGTCCGTCGTCCCGTATCTGCTCGGGGGTGAATATAGGGGCCTCCACATCTATCAGACGGGCGCAACCCCCCACCGACAGTCCCGTCAGTCCCACCCCTTTCCGGGCAACGACGTGCACCGTACACACACGTTCCGAAAAAAATTCTCCGAACCCGCGTAATGCTCGCGCCGCCATCCGCTCTCCACGTGTACGGGCCCACCCGCAGGGCCCCGTACACCTGCCCGAGAGAGGAACCGCACGACATGAACTACACCGTGGTGGAGCGTGAACTCGAGCTCAGACTGGTCCTGTCGCCGGAGCGGAGCATTCCGGTGCCGGCCCGGCTGGGCTACCGCACCGACGACCCGTACGCCGTCCACGTCACCTTCCACACCAACTCCGAGAACCCCGTGTACTGGACGTTCTCCCGCGACCTCCTGGTGGAGGGCGTGTTCCGGGCCTGCGGGCACGGGGACGTGCGGGTGTGGCCCACCAAGTCGGAGGGTCGCAGCGTCGTTGTGATGGCGCTGAGTTCACCCGACGGTGACGCCCTGCTCGAGGCGCCGGCCGCCCAGGTGTCGGCCTGGCTGGAGCGGACGCTGCGGGTGGTGCCCCCGGGGACTGAGGGCGAACAGCTGGGGATCGACGACGCGCTCGACCAGCTGCTCGCCCAGTGAGCCGTACCCCCCGACGGGATCAGAACAGCTTGCCCGGGTTCAGGATGCCCAGCGGGTCGAAGACCTGCTTGACCGCCCGCTGCATCTCCACCCCCACCGGGCCGATCTCGCGCGCCAGCCACTCCTTCTTCAAGACGCCCACGCCGTGCTCGCCGGTGATCGTGCCGCCGAGTTCGAGGCCGAGCGCCATGATCTCGTCGAAGGACTCGCGGGCGCGCCGGGACTCGTCGGGGTCGGCGGCGTCGAAGCAGACCGTCGGATGGGTGTTGCCGTCGCCGGCGTGCGCGACGACTCCGATGGTGAGCTGGTACTTCTCGGCGATCCGCTCGGTGCCTTCGAGCATCTCGCCGAGCCGGGACCGGGGCACGCACACGTCGTCGATCATCGTCGTACCGCTGACGGCTTCGAGCGCGGTGAGCGACAACCGCCGCGCCTGGAGCAGCAGTTCGGACTCGGCGAAGTCGTCGGCCGGGACGACCTGGGTGGCGCCCGCCGCCTCGCACAGCGCGCCGACGGCGGCCAGGTCGGCGGCGGGGTCCGGGGTGTCGAAGGCCGCGAGGAGCAGGGCCTCCGTGGTCTCCGGGAGGCCCATGTGCGCGAGGTCGTTGACCGCCTTCACCGTCGTACGGTCCATCAGCTCCAGCAGCGACGGCACGTGGCCGCCCGCCATGATCCGGCACACCGCGTCGCAGGCGGCGGCGCCCGACGCGAACTCCGCGGCCAGCACCAGCTGCTGCGGCGGCTGCGGCCTGAGGGCCAGGATCGCCTTGACGACGATGCCGAGCGAGCCCTCGGAGCCGACGAAGAGCCGGGTAAGGTCGTAACCGGCGACGCCCTTGGCCGTACGGCGACCGGTGGACATGAGCCGCCCGTCGGCCAGCACCACCTCCAGGCCGAGCACGTACTCGGCCGTGACCCCGTACTTCACACAGCACAGACCGCCCGAGGCCGTGCCGATGTTGCCGCCGATCGTGCACATCTCCCAGCTGGACGGGTCCGGCGGGTAGTACAGGCCGTGTTCGCCGACCGCGCGGGAGAGGGTCGCGTTGATGACGCCCGGTTCGACCACGGCGATGCGGTCGACGGGACTGATCTCCAGGATGCGGTCCATCTTGGTCAGGGACAGCACGATGCAGCCGTCGGAGGCGTTGGCGCCGCCCGACAGGCCCGTGCGGGCGCCCTGCGGGACGACCGGGACGCGCAGTTCGGTGGCGATGCGCATGACGTGCTGGACCTCTTCGACCGTGCGGGGCAGCACGACCACCGCGGGGGTGCCGGCCGGGCAGAAGCTGGCCATGTCGTTGGCGTAGGAGGCCGTGACGTCCGGGTCGGTCAGGACGGCCTCGGCGGGCAGACCGCCCAGCAGACGGTCGACGAGGTTGCCGGTCGCTGCTGTGTCTTCATCGCGACGCGCTTCGATACGGCTCATGATCACAGCGTCGCACCCGGGGCCATCGGTGTGAACCCCGTCTACGGCACTGGACGTATGCCGGGATGTGCTCGTCGTATTGACGCACAGTGATCGCCATGGAGAAGCAAGCGGAGGGCCGTCGCCCGCGTCCGGTCCGGCGGGTGCTGATCGCCGCCGTGGCGGGGTGTGCCGTGCTCGGCGGGGCGCTGGCGCTGTGGCCCTGGGAGCGGGCGGCCGTGCCCCGGCCGGTGGCGCCCGCTCCGGCGCCGGGCGCGCAGGCGCTGACGGCGGTGACCTCCGGGGTGCCGGCCGCGCTGCCGGACCTGGCCATGCTGATCGCCGGGCGCGAGGCCCGGGTGCGGGCGCATCCCGAGGACGCGCAGTCGTGGGCGGTGCTCGGGACGGCCTACGTGGAGCAGGGCCGGCGCACGGCGGACGCGTCGAACTACCCGCGGGCCGAGAAAGCGCTGCGGACCTCGCTCAAGGTCCGGGAGAAGGGGAACGCGGCGGCCCTGGACGGCATGGCGGCGCTGGCGAACGCGCGCCGGGACTTCCGGTCGGCGCGGACCTGGGGCGTGGCGGCGCTGAAGCTCGCGCCGAAGCGGTGGACGACGTATCCGCTGCTGATCGACGCCTACACCGGGCTCGGCGACTACAAGGCGGCCAAGAAGACACTGGACCGGTTGCTGGAGCTGCACCCCGGGGCGGCCGCCGTGCGGGCGCGGGCCGCGGCCCTCTACCGCGACCGGGGCTGGCGGGAGGATGCCGCTGCCGCCCTGTCGGACGCGGCGGCGGCAGCGGGCACACCGGCCGAGCAGGCGGCATGGCTGGAGCGGTCCGGGCAGCTGGCCTTCGAGCGCGGGGACCTGGAGGAGGCACTCCGGCACTTCCAGGCGGCGGTACGGCTCGACCCCGACCAGCGGGCCGCGCAGGCCGGGCAGGGCAGGACGCTGGCGGCACTGGGCCGCACCACGGAGGCGCTGAACGCGTACCGGGTGGCGCTCGACAAGCAGCCGTGCCCCCAGTACGCCCTGGAACTGGGCGAGTTGTACGAGTCACTGGGCATGGCGGACGCCGCCCGCGCGGAGTACGACGTACTGGGCACCCGGGTGCAGGACGAGGTGGCGGGAGGTGTGGACGACGACCTGGTGCGCGGTGTGTTCGAGGCGGACCACGGGGATGCGCGGACGGCCGTGCGGCTGCTGCGCGCCGAGTGGCGGCGGCAGCCGGGGACCGAGGTGGCGGACGCGCTGGGGTGGGCGCTGCACATGGCCGGGGACGACAAGGGGGCGCTGAAGTTCGCCATGGCGGCGACGGACAGGGCGCACGGGGGCGCGGTGCGCAGTGCGCTGTACGTGTACCACCGGGGCATGATCGAGCGGGAGCTGGAGCTGGCCTGGCCCGCGCGGCGGCATCTGCAGGAGGCGTTGCGGATCAACCCGTACTTCTCGCCGCTACGGGTGCCTCTCGCGAAGCAGGCGCTGGCGGCACTGGGCGACCCGCCGGACGAGCCACTGCCGACGGGCAGCCCGAGCGCCGAGGACGACTAGGGCATCCGGACCGCCCGGAGGTCAGACGGCCGCCGTTCCGATCAGTGCGTTGCGGGTGACCAGGGCCGCGAGCCGGTCCTCGTCCAGGGCGTCCGTGCCCTCGGGGCGGCGCGGGAGGACCATGTAGCGGGTCTCGGCGCTGGAGTCCCACACCGTGATCTCCGTGCCGGCGGGAAGTTCGAGACCGAACTCCGCCAGTACGGCCCGGGGTTCGCGGACCACGCGGGAGCGGTAGGCCTCGGACTTGTACCAGCTCGGGGACGGGCCGAGCAGACGCAGCGGGTAGCAGGAGCAGAGGGTGCAGACGATGACGTTGTGGGTGGTGTCCGTGTTCTCCACGACCCTCAGACGCTGGTACGAGCCCTCCATGAAGCCGAGTTCGCGGACCGCCGCGGTGCCGTCCGCCAGCAGCCGCGCCTTGAACTCGGCGTCGGTCCAGGCACGGGCGACGACCCGCGCGCCGTTCGCGGGCGAGGCCCCGGCCAGGGACGCGTCGATGATCTCGTCCAGCCGGGCGCCCGAGAGGACCCCCTTCTCCTCCAGCAGGCTCTCCAGACGCCGTACCCGCTGCGCGATCGTCGCGTCGGAGTGGTCACCGCTCATCGGGCCGCACCTTCTTCGTCCGCTTCCAAGTAGCTTTCCCACAGGTCCAGTACGACGTGGTGATCGCCCTCGCCCCACAGGTCACGGGCCGCGAACCGGACGGCGTAGACCTGCTCGACCGGCGCGTCCCCGTGCCCCTGCGCGCTGACGTCGGCCAGTTCCGCCCGCCCCTCCGGCTCGACCACGATGCCGCGCTTGCCGCGTGCGTACCGCGGCAGGCGGGTGTGGTGCGGCGGGTCGTGGTGGAAGGTGCGGACGGCCGTGCCCGGCGGGAAACGGTCGCCGTCAGCCATCGAGATCGTCCAGCTCACCCGGCTTGATCACGCCCTTGCGTTCCAGCAGGGTGCAGATCGCCTCGAACCAGCGCTCGTAGTACGACGCCGCCAGGTACTCCCTGGGCGGCATCGACTCGATGGCGTCCCGGAACTCGTTCGTGTTGAAGATCCCCTGTGCGCGCAGGGCCCCGAGGAGCCCGACGACCCGGGCCTCCCAGTCTGCGCGGAAGGGCTCGGCGTCGTCGGTGATGTCGACGGCGCCGAAGCCCTCCGTGCCGCCCACGTCGTTGATCCTGGCCATGCGGCCAGACTACTCAGAGGTTGCCGCGCTTCTCCTGCTCCCGCTCGATCGCCTCGAACAGGGCCTTGAAGTTGCCCTTGCCGAAGCCCATCGAGCCGTGCCGCTCGATGATCTCGAAGAAGACGGTCGGACGGTCCTGGACCGGCTTGGTGAAGATCTGCAGCAGATAGCCGTCCTCGTCGCGGTCGGCGAGGATCTTCAGTTCCCGCAGCGTGTCGATCGGCACGCGGGTGTCGCCGACCCACTCGCCGAGGGTGTCGTAGTACGAGTCCGGGGTGTTCAGGAACTCCACGCCGGCCGCGCGCATGGTGCGGACCGTCTGCACGATGTCGTTCGTGTTGAGCGCGATGTGCTGGACGCCCGCGCCGCCGTAGAACTCCAGGTACTCGTCGATCTGGGACTTCTTCTTGGCGATCGCGGGCTCGTTGATCGGGAACTTGACCTTGAGGGTGCCGTCGGCGACGACCTTCGACATCAACGCGCTGTACTCGGTGGCGATGTCGTCGCCCACGAACTCCTTCATGTTCGTGAAGCCCATGACCTTGTTGTAGAAGCCGACCCACTCGTTCATCCTGCCGAGCTCGACGTTGCCCACGCAGTGGTCGATGGCCTGGAAGGTGCGCTGGGCGGGCGGTTCGACCATGGGGGCGGCGGTGACGAAGCCGGGGAGGTAGGGGCCGTCGTAGCCGGAGCGGTCGACGAGGGTGTGCCGGGTCTCGCCGTAGGTGGCGATCGCGGCGAGGACGACCGTGCCGTGCTCGTCCTTCAGCTCGTACGGCTCGGCGACGCTCTTCGCGCCGTGCTCCAGCGCGTAGGCGTACGCGCGGCGGGCGTCCGGGACCTCGATGGCGAGGTCGATCACGCCGTCGCCGTGCTCGGCCACATGCCGGGCGAGGAAGTGGCCCCAGGTGGTGGCGGGCTTGATGACGGAGGTGAAGACGAAGCGGGCGGAGCCGTTCTCGAGGACGTAGCTCGCGGTCTCGCGGCTGCCGTTCTCCGGTCCGGAGTAGGCGACCAGCTTCATGCCGAAGGCGGTGGAGTAGTAGTGCGCCGCCTGCTTGGCGTTGCCCACGGCGAAGACGACCGCGTCCATTCCCTTGACCGGGAAGGGGTCGGCCTGCCGGGCGGTGTCGGGAGCGTGGTGTGTGGTCTGCGTCATAGCGGCAGCCTCATCCCCATCCGGCAAGGTGCGCAATAGTTTCTTTTTCTGCTGGGCAATGTGTTCAGTCAGAGGCCGGGATTCTCCGGGTTTCTGTACAGGATGACCACCACACCAGGGAGGCGGCTGTGGCGATCGACCATCTGGACGGCCGGATCATCGTGCTGCTGGCCCGGGAACCGCGGATCGGGGTCCTTGAGATGTCCCGGCGGCTCGGGGTGGCGCGCGGGACGGTGCAGGCGCGGCTGGACCGGCTTCAGTCGAATGGCGTCATCCGCGGGTTCGGACCGCAGGTGGACCCGGCGGCCCTCGGGTACCCCGTCACCGCCTTCGCCACCCTTCAGATCCGGCAGGGCCAAGGGGCTGACGTCCGGGCGCACTTGGCGACCGTGCCCGAGGTGCTCGAGCTGCACACCACCACCGGCAGCGGGGACATGCTGTGCCGGCTGGTCGCCCGCTCCAACGCCGATCTCCAGCGGGTCATCGACCTGGTTGTCGGTTTTGATGGCATTGTCCGGGCCGCCACCGCGATCGTGATGGAGAACCCGGTTCCGCTGCGGTTCATCCCGCTGGTGGAGCAGGCGGCCCAGGACGTCGAGAGGACCTAGCCGACGGCCGGGGGTGAGCGCCTGTGAGCTTCTGGGAGTACTTGGGCAACCGGCACCAGCAGCTGCTCACCGACGCCTACCAGCACGCCAGTGCCGTGTTCCAGTGCATGGTCGTGGCGACCGTGATCGGCGTGCTGATCGGGATCGTCACCTACCGCAGCGACTGGGCCGGCAGCCTGGCGACCACGACCACCGCGACCATCCTGACCATTCCCTCGCTCGCCATGATCGGTCTGCTCATCCCGCTGGTGGGCCTGGGCGTGCCGCCCACGGTGATCGCGCTGACGCTGTACGGGCTGCTGCCGATCGTGCGGAACTCGATCGTCGGACTGCGCGGGGTCGACCCGTCGCTGGTGGACGCGGCGCGGGGCATCGGGATGTCCAGGCTGATGCGGCTGTTTCGCGTCGAGCTGCCGCTGGCCTGGCCGCCGATCCTGACCGGGATCCGGATCTCGACGCAGATGCTGATGGGCATCGCCGCGATCGCCGCCTATGCCTCCGGGCCGGGCCTCGGCAACGAGATCTTCCGCGGCATCGGCTCCCTGGGCAGCAAGAACGCGCTCAACCAGGTCCTCGCGGGCACCCTCGGGATCGTCGTCCTCGCGCTGCTGTTCGACGCCGCGTACGTCCTGATCGGACGGCTGACCATCCCCAGGGGGATCCGTGCCTGAGGCCACCCATGGGGCGACGATCGAGCTGGAGAACCTCTCCAAGCGGTATCCGGGCAATCCCAGCCCCGCCGTCGACAACGTCAACATGGAGATCAAGGCGGGCGAGCTCGTCATCTTCGTCGGTCCGTCCGGATGCGGTAAGTCGACCACGCTCAAGATGATCAACAGGTTGATCGAGCCGACCGGGGGGCGCATCCGGATCAACGGTGAGGACGTGACCGACATTGATCCGGTCAAGCTGCGCCGCAAGGTGGGCTATGCGATCCAGTCGGCAGGGCTGTTCCCGCACATGACGGTCGCCCAGAACATCGCCCTGGTACCGAAGATGATCGGCTGGCCCAAGGCGCGGATCCGCTCCCGGGTGGAGGAGCTGCTCGACCTCGTCGGTCTCGACCCGGTCGAGTTCCGCGCCCGCTATCCACGGCAGCTGTCGGGCGGGCAGCAGCAACGCGTGGGCGTGGCACGGGCGTTGGCGGCCGATCCGCCGGTCCTGCTGATGGACGAGCCGTTCGGCGCGGTCGACCCGATCACCCGCGACCATCTCCAGGACGAGCTGATCAGGCTGCAGCACGAACTGCACAAGACGATCGTGTTCGTGACGCACGACTTCGACGAGGCGATCAAGCTGGGCGACCGCATCGCCGTGCTGCGCGAACGCTCCCACATCGCCCAGTTCGACACCCCGGAGGCGATCCTCACCAACCCGGCGGACGACTTCGTCTCCGGGTTCGTGGGCGCGGGGGCAGCCCTGAAGCGACTGAACCTCACCCGCGTACGGGACGTCGAGATCACCGACTACCCGACCGTCACCCTCGACGACCCGCTCCAGGAGATCTTCAACCGGCTCCGCGGCAGCGGGACCAACGAGATCCTGCTGCTCGACAAGGGCGGCCGCCCCTACAAATGGCTCAGGCGCGGCGACCTCATGCGCGCGCGGGGCTCCCTGGCCCGGGCTGGCACGCTGGTGAACGACACGGTGACCAGGGACGCCACGCTCCGGGACGCCCTGGAGGCGGTCCTCACCGACAACGCGGGGCGGGTCGCGGTCACCGGGCGGCGCGGCGAGTACGAGGGCGTCGTCGACGTGGAGACGCTCATGAACTCCGTGCACGAGCTGATGGAGGCAGACCGGCTGGAGGCTCTGGAGGCCCAGCACGAGCTGGAGGAGCTACGGGCCGTCCAGACGCACGCCGAGCAGGAGGGCCCCGGCGGGGTGACGAAGGCATGACCACCTCTGAGCTGGAGGAACCCGGGTCGGCGGCACGGGAGGATCCACAGGAGGCCGAGGCACCCCCGCCGGCGCCGAGCCCTCTGAAGCCACGCATCACCTGGCAGAAGCTGACCTTCCTGCCCTGCGTGATCGTCGCCCTCCTGCTCGCGACCTGGCTGTGGTTCCGGCAGGCCGACCTCGACGCGATCTCCGAGAACGCGCTCTCGGGCGGCCAGGTGTCGAAGGCCCTCTGGCAGCACATCCAGCTCACCGTGGTCTCGACCTTCTTCGTGCTGATCATCGCGATCCCGCTGGGTATCCTGCTGACCCGCAAGGCGTTCCGGAAGTTGACCCCGGTGGCGATGACGATCGCCAACATGGGCCAGGCGACCCCGGCGATCGGCCTGCTGGCCCTGCTGGTCATCTGGCTGGGCACCGGCACGAAGGCGGCCCTGATCGGCATCATCATCTACGCCGTGCTCCCGGTCCTCTCCAACACGATCGCCGGTCTGAAGGCCAACGACCCGACGCTGCTGGAGGCGGCGCGCGGCATCGGCATGTCCCCGCTGGGGGTGCTGGCCAGGGTCGAACTCCCGCTGGCCGTACCGCTGATCCTCGCGGGCGTCCGTACGGCCCTGGTCCTGAACGTCGGTACGGCGACCCTGGCGACCTTCGGCGGGGGCGGCGGCCTGGGCGTGCTGATCACGGCCGGCATCACCAACCAGCGGATGCCGGTGCTGATGCTGGGCTCGATCCTCACGGTCGCCCTGGCGCTGCTGGTGGACTGGCTGGCGTCGCTGGCGGAACTCCTGCTGCGGCCACGGGGGCTGGAGGTGGGGACATGAGACGGCGGCCCACGTGTCTGCTGCTGATCCCCGTCCTGGTGACCGCGTCCGGCTGCGGCCTGCAGAGCGGCTCCCCCATGGTGGATGCCGTGAAGCCCGGCTCCATCGGCCGCGGCAAGCCGCTCGACGGCGCCCATCTGACCGTCACGTCCAAGTCGTTCACCGAGCAGCTCATTCTCGGCGCGATGATGGGCATCGCCTTCCAGGCGGCCGGCGCGGACGTCCTGGACCGCACCGGCATCCAGGGCTCGATCGGCGCACGCGAGGCGGTCAAGACCGGCGACGTGGACGCCATGTACGAGTACACGGGCACCGCCTGGATCACGTACCAGGGCAACGGCGAGCCGATCCCGGACCCGCAGAAACAGTGGCAGGCGGTGCGCGACGCGGACCTCGGGAACGGCCTGACCTGGCTGCCACCCTCGCGGCTCAACAACACCTATGCGCTGGCCATGAACCAGGCGAACTTCAAGAAGTACGGCACGCGCACGCTGTCGGACGTGGCCGCCCTGGCCAGGAAGGACCCCGGTGCGGTGACGCTGTGCGTGGAGAGCGAGTTCGCCAACCGGGCGGACGGGCTGCCGGGCATGGAGAAGGCGTACGGGATGAGCGTGCCCGCGAAGAACGTCACGCAGATGGACACCGGGATCATCTACACCCAGGTGGAGAAGGGGAGCTGCACCTACGGCGAGGTGTTCACCACCGACGGCCGCATCAAGTCCATGAGCCTGGCGGTGATGGGGGACGACAAGAAGTTCTTCCCCAACTACAACGTGGCACCGGAGATCAACACCAAGGCCCTGAAGAAGTGGCCGACGATCGCCGAGGTCCTCGACCCGGTCACGAAGAAGCTGAACAACGACGTGGCGCGGTCGCTGAACGCGAAGGTGGACGTGGACGGGGAGGATCCGCATCAGGTGGCACTGGCGTGGATGAAGGCGGAGGGGTTCGTGAAGTAGGTCAACTCTGCGCATCATCGATTCACCCTGGTGCATCATGATGCGGAGCATCTACATTAATATGCATGAGGACTACTGTCGACCTCCCCGAGGACCTGATCCAGCAAGCCAAGCTGCGGGCGGCGCGCAGACGCGTCACGGTCAGTGCGGTGATAGAGGATGCACTGCGGGCGTCTTTCGCACGGGATGTGGCGGCGGCGCAGAACATCGTCAACCTGCCCACCTACGGGGCAGGCGGCGTGCGCCCGGGCGTCGACCTCGACAACAACGCCGCGCTGCTCGACCTCATGGACGGCCTCGAATGATCTTCTGCGACGTGAACGTCCTGGTGTACGCCTTCCGCAAGGACGTCGAACAGCACGCGGCGTACAACCCATGGCTCACCGAACGGCTCCAGGGCGATGAACCGATCGGGCTCAGTTCGGTCGTCCTCAGCGGCTTCGTGCGCATCGTGACGCATCCCCGGATCTATCGCGATCCGGCACCGGTGGAGTCCGCACTGGACTTCGTGCAGGCCCTTCGCGATGCTCCAGCGACCGTCCCGCTGGTCGAAGGGCCACGCCACTGGGACATCTTCGACCGGTTGTGCCGCAAAGTAGGCGCGCGCGCCAACCTCGTCCAGGACGCCTACCTCGCCGCCCTTGCCATAGAGCACGGCGCCACTCTCTACTCCGCCGACCGCGACTTCACCCGCTTCCCCGGCCTCCGCTGGCAGCACCCCCTGGAGGACACCGACTGACCCACCGGAAGCCGGGTCAGCAGCTCGGTACGGAACCCTTCCCCGACTCCAGCGCCACCAGGGAGTTCACCGCGCCCTTCAGCGTGGTCACCGGGATCAGCCGCAGGCCCTTCGGCAGTTCGGACTTGGCGTCCGAGCACTCGGCCTTCGGGACGAGGAAGACGGTCGCGCCGTCCCGGCGCGCGGCCTGCGTCTTCAGGGCCACGCCTCCCACGGCACCGACCGTCCCGTCGCCGTCGATGGTCCCCGTACCGGCGATGGTGCGGCCGGCCGTGAGGTCGCCGCCGCTGCCGTTCCCGTCGAGCTTGTCGATGATGCCGAGGGTGAACAGGAGCCCGGCGCTGGGGCCGCCGACGTCGGCGAGCTTCAGCGTGACCTTGACCTTCTGGCTGCTGAGGTGCAGATAGTCCAGGGCGGCCCGGGTCGCCGCGTCCTGGGACTGCTTCATCTGCGCGCTGTTGTGCTGCTCGATCTCCTTGGTGGACTGCCCGCTCGGATACACCGAGTCGTGCGGCATGACGGCCCGGTCCGTGGCGAACCAGGCACTGATCACATCGCCCAGCGACACACGCGTGTCCGGGTTGGTCGCCTCGATCGTCGTCATCCGCAGCTGCCCGCTCGTCTGCCGGGTCTTCGCCCCCGAGATCGTGATCACCGGGGTGCCCTTGTTGTCCCCGAGCACATTCGCCGTCAGCCCGGGCTGCGCCAGCGAGAACGGCAGCGGCGCGAAGACCGCGGTGGCGATCAGCGCCACGACGGGCAGGGCGCAGACGGCGAGGGCCTGGGGGCGTGTGAGGCGAGAGAGCACGGGATCAATCTAACGTGACGGTCACTTCCGGCCAGGTGTCGGTCGACTCACGTACAGGTCTCGCTTCACTCTCGTGAACCGCCGGAGTGCGTCCGGCAGCGGTTCGACACCGATCCCGGGCGCGGTGGGAACGGGCAGGTGGCCGTCCTTGAGGACGAACGGCTCGGTGATGTCCTCGGCGAAGTAGCGGCTGGAGGCGGAGGTGTCTCCGGGGAGCGTGAAGCCCGGGAGGGCTGCCAGGGCGAGGTTGGGGGCGCGGCCGATTCCCGTCTCCAGCATGCCGCCGCACCACACGGGCACCCCGTGGGCGTGCGCCACGTCGTGGATGCGGCGGGCCTCCAGATAGCCGCCCACGCGCGCGGGCTTCACATTGACGACCCGGCACGCCTCCATCGCGATCGCGGAGGCGGTGTCACGGGCGTTGTGGAGGGACTCGTCGAGACAGACGGGCGTCTGCAGACGCTTCTGGAGCTGCGCATGGGCGTACAGGTTGTTCTCGTCCAGCGGCTCCTCGATCAGCAGCAGCCCGAAGGCGTCCAGGCGCCGCAGATGCTCGGCGTCGGCGAGGGTGTACGCCGTGTTGGCGTCGACCTGGAGGGGCAGCGCGTCCCCGAAGCGCTCGCGGACCGCCCGGACCGGCTCCACGTCCCAGCCGGGCTCGATCTTCAGCTTGATGCGGACGTAGCCCTCGGCGAGGTAGCGCTCGACGTCGTCCAGCAGATCGGGGACGGAATCCTTGATGCCGACGGACACCCCCGCGGGGACCCGCTCGCGCACCGCGCCCAGGTAGGTGGCGAGCGGCATGCCGTACGACCGCAGCTCCGCGTCCAGGACCGCCGTCTCCAGGGCCGCCTTCGCCAGCTCATGGCCCTTGGTCTTCGCCATGGCGGGGGCGATCGCGGCCACGGTGAGCTGCGGCAGGGCGGCAATGCGCGGCAGCAGGAAGTCCCGCAGCACGAGCTCCGCGCCGGCCACGAACTCCGAGCAGTACCGCGGCTCGGGGTCGGCGGCGAACTCCGACCAGCCCTCGGCCGCGTCCGTCACGACATGGAGCAGGAAGGTGTCCTTCGCCGTCATCGTGCCGAAGGACGTACGGAACGGGGTGACGAGCGGGATCTCCACATGGACGACCTCCACGCGTTCCAGCTTCATGCCGCCGCCTCTCTCGAAAGTGTGTACCAGCCGTCACGGGACATCCCCGTCGCCGTGAACCCCTGTGCAAAGGCCTCCGTGAACACCTCACGGACGGCATACCGCCAGCGCAGGGCAAGCTCCGGCTCGGCGGCACGGAGCCGGACGATGTCGTCCGGTACCCGGCACCAGATGTGCCGGCCGGCCGGGTCCCGGCGGGCGAGCGTCGCGCCGTCGGGGGCGGTGTGGGTGCCGGGGGCGGTGTCCCGGTCGTCGGTCTTGTTCGAGGGGGCCGGCGCCGCCAGCTGCCATGTCACCGTCAGCCGGTCGCTCTCGTCGCCGCCGTTCACGCCGTCCGCCATGGGGCCGTAGAAGTCGACGAGGTACTCGGTGCCGGTGGCGCCCAGCTTGGCCAGGTTGAATCGGGCGTTGCGGCCGACCAGCGGGTCGAAGGTCCAGCGCATGGTGCGGGCGCCGAGGCCGAGGGCCCAGGCTCGCTGGGCCTGTTTCACGGCGTACCCGAGCCCCCGGTCTGCGGCGGCGACCAGGGAGTACGCGTCCCCGTGCGGCCCGAACACCGCGACCGACGCTCCCGCGAGCCGTGTCCCGTCGTACGCGGCGTGCACGGCGCCGCCCGCGTGGACGAGGCTGTGCAGCACTTCGGCCGGGTACGGCGGGGCGCTGCGCGGGGTCTGCCAGACCTCGCTGAAGTAGTCGGCGACGGCGGCGAGGCCGGTGACGTCGTGGACGGTACGGATGCTCACTCCGGGCGGGCGGTCGAGGGTCATGGGTCGAGTTTCGAGGGGAGGGAACCGCTCCGGGTTGTGCGTCTGGACAACAGATGCGTACGTTCGTTTCGGAATCGGCCAATCGCGACCGTTCGAGCGCAGCCCCGCACTTTGAGGAGCCCCATGGACGCCTGCACCCTCGGCGACCTCCTGGACGTCATCGGCGGCCCCGCGCTGCGCCTTCACACGGCCCCCGACGGGCTCGCCGCCCCGGTCACCGAGGCGCTGCTGTACGACGCCGAGGCGCAGGTCCCGTATGCGCCGGGAGCGCTGCTGCTGGCCGTCGGTGTGCGGGCGTCGGCCGCCGGTCCTCTTGTCCGGGCGGCCGCGGAGGCCGGGATGACCGGCCTTGTCGTACGCGGTCCGGACGGGCCGGTCGGCGAGGCGGAGGCGCACGGCCTCGCGCTGCTGTCGGTCGACGAGGACGCGGCCTGGCACCACGTCCACCTGCTGCTGTCCTCGGCGATCGCGGCTCGGCCTGCACCGTCGGTGAGCGGCCTCGGGGACCTGTTCGCGCTCGCGGACGCGGTCGCCGCGGCGACCGGCGGTGCGACGGCCGTGGAGGACCCGCGCCAGCGGATCCTCGCCTACTCCACGGTTCCGGGCCAGCCGGTCGACGAGGACCGGCGGCAGAGCATCCTCGGCCTCCGGGTGCCGGCCAGCACACCCAACACCGAGCAGTACCGGGCGCTGTTCGCCGCCCCCGGGCCGGTACGGATGCCCGCGCTCCGGGACGGCGACCTGCCGCGCCTCGCGGTCGCCGTCCGCGCGGGCGGCGAGACGCTCGGCTCGGTCTGGGTGGTCGACGACGGCACGCTCGCACCCGACGCGGAGGAGACCCTGACGCAGGGCGCGTCCACGGCGGCCCTGCTCCTGCTGCGGGCCCGGGCGGCCCAGGAGCTGGCCCGCCACCAGAACAGCGACCTGCTGCGCCGGGTGCTCGACGGCACGGCGGACCCGTCGACCGCCTTCGAACGCCTGGGCCTCGAGGGCACGGTCCGGGTGGCCGCCTTCGTACTGGACGCCGCGAGCCTCCCGGACGCCGAGCAGACCGCACTGCGCCTGCTGGACGTCGTACGACTGCAGTGCGAGGCGCGTTACGGGCGGCACGCGTGCGTGCTGGTCGACGGGGTGGTGTACGCCGTCCTTCCCGGGCCGGGCGCGCGCCACAAGCGGCTGGCCGAGGACATCGTGGCGCGGGCCGGGCAGGCACTGCGGGTGCCCGTGCGGGCGGCGCTGGGCGAGGTGGTGGCGGGGCCGGCGGAGGTCGTGGGTTCGCGGGAGGACGCCGACCTGGTGCTGCGGGTGCTCGGACCGGAGCTGCCGGTGGCGACAGTGGACGAGGTGCGCCCGCGGGTGACGCTGCTGCGGCTCGCGGAAGTGCTGGGCGAGCGGCGGGAGTTGAGCGCGGGGGCATGGCGGCGGGTGCTCGCGTACGACGAGCGGCACGGCACCGACTACGCGCGCACCCTGGTCGGCTGGTTCGACGCGGGCTGCGACATGGCGGGCGCGGCGAAGCTGCTCGCCGTGCACCCGAACACCTGCCGCTACCGGCTGAAGCAGGCACAGCGGCACGTCGGGATCGACCTCGACGACCCCGACGAACGGCTGGTGCTGTGGCTTCAGCTGAGGACGCTGGCAGGGCTCAAAGGGCCTGAAGGAGCCACTTCCTGAGGCGTTCCTCGCAGGTGCGCAGGTGCTCGACGGGCACGTACTCCTCCGCCGTGTGCGCCAGCGCCGGGTCTCCGGGGCCGTAGTTGACGGCGGGCGTGCCGAGCACGGCGAAGCGGGCCACGTCCGTCCAGCCGAGCTTGGGGCGGGGCGAGGCGCCGAGCGCGGACACGAGGCCTGCGAGGCGGTCCAGCCCCGGGAGCGCGCCCGGCACCACTTCGGTGACGCGGACCTCGTACTCGGGGAAGAGCCTGCGCACGTACTCCTCCGCCTCCTGCGGCGAACGGCTGGGCGCGAAGCGGGAGTTGACGGTGATCACGCATTCGTCCGGTACGACGTTCCCGGCGACCCCGGCGCGTACCGCGACCGCGCTCAGGCCCTCCCGGTACTCCAGCCCGTCGATCACGATCCGCTCCGGCGTGTGGTCGTGGAGCCGCTGGAGGACGGGCGCGGCGAGGTGCGCGGCGTTGACGCCCATCCAGGAGCGGGCGGTGTGGGCGCGCGCGCCGCGCACCACGATCTCGGCGGTGAGGACGCCCTGGCAGCCGGCCTCGACGCCCGCGTCGGAGGGTTCCATGAGGACGGCCAGGTCGGCGTCCTCCAGCAGGTCGGGGCGTTCCGCGGCGATCCGGTGCAGCCCGTTGCGGTCACCCTCGACCTCCTCGCACTCGTAGAAGACATAGGTGAGGTCGCGGGCGGGCGCCGGAACGGTGGCCGCGAGGCGGAGGGCGACGGCGACGCCGCCCTTCATGTCGCAGGCGCCGAGGCCGTGGACGCGGTCGCCATGGAGCCGGGAGGGCAGGTTCCCGGCGGCCGGGACGGTGTCCAAGTGCCCGGCGAGGAGCGCCCGTCGGGGCCGGCCGAGGTCGGTGCGCGCGACGACAGAGTTGCCGATCCGCTCGACGGTGAGACGGAGAAGGGGCCGCAGGGCGGCCTCGACGGCGTCCGCGATCCGGCCCTCCTGCCCGCTCTCGGAGGGGATGTCGACCAGGGCCCGGGTGAGGGCGACGACATCGGAGGTGAGGTCGAGCGGGACTGTCTGCCGCCCGGCCTCGGTCCGAATTCCGACTGCGTCCACTGACCGCCCTCTCCGCTGTTCCGCTGCTCGACCCGATGATGCGGACGGACGGGCGGACAGCGGTGAAAGGATCGGCCAGAGACAACGGGAACGCTTTGGCACATCGGCCAACCGCTTGCGCTCAGCGAAGGGCTTCGGCCACCTCCCGAGCCGCGTCGACCACCCGCGGCCCGACCCGCTCCGGCACCGCGTCGGCCAGCATCACCACACCGACGCTGCCCTCGACCCCGGTGACCCCGAGGAGCGGCGCCGCGGCCCCACTGGCCCCCGCCTCCAACTCCCCATGAGTCAGCGTGTACCCGCACTCCCCTGCCGGCTTGGCCCGCGCGGCAAGGATCGCCCTGCCCGCGGCGCCCCGGTCCAAGGGGTGCCTGAACCCGGCCCGGTACGCCACGTGATAGTCCGTCCACGTCGGTTCGACCACGGCCACGGCCAGCGCGTCCGCCCCGTCCACCAGCGTCAGATGGGCCGTCGCACCTATGTCCTCGGCCAGCGACCGGAGCGCCGGCAACGCGGCCTCCCGCACCAGCGGATGCACCTGCCGGCCGAGCCTGAGCACCCCGAGCCCGACCCGGGCGCGGCCGCCCAGGTCACGCCGTACGAGCGCATGCTGTTCCAGTGTGGCGAGCAACCGGTACACCACGGTGCGGTTCACGCCCAGTTTGTTGGATAGCTCGGTGACGGTCAGCCCGTGGTCCGTATCGGCCAGCAGCTTGAGGACACGCAGTCCCCGGTCGAGCGTCTGAGAGGTCTCCGCGGTCACGACGCCCACTCCTCCAAGTGGTGAGGTCGGCGACCTCCGAGCGGCGGTGCGTCACCGAGTCCCGTCGGTGACGCGCAACAGAGGCCGCCGATCGGCCGGCGGCCCGGCCGATGCCGGGCCGCGTCGCTTCACGGCTGCGCTCCGCGGCGGCGCTGCCACGGGGCGTGTGCGTAGCCGGACAGTAGCGAAGGGAGTTCGCTGAGCGGAAGTCTCCGTCCAGAATCCGGGCACACACGGGGAGGGAGTAACTCCGTATGTCCCGATACGTACGGCGTGAAAGGTCCGGCACGCAACGGCCGTTCACCGCATGCGCGTGGCCCACTCCTGCACCTTGGCGATCCGCTGCCGCAGCTGCCCTGCCGTGGCCTCGGCGCTCGGCGGGCCGCCGCAGGTGCGGCGCAGTTCGGTGTGGATGACGCCGTGGGGCTTGCCGCTCTGGTGGACGTACGCGCTGACCATGGTGTTGAGCTGCTTGCGCAGCTCCATCATCTCCTTGTGCGAGACGACGGGCCGCCGTTCGGCGGGCAGCTCCAGCAGGTCCGCCTCGGTGTCCGGCTTCTTTCGGCTGTGCGCGATCTGCCGCGCCTGCCGCTTCTGGAGGAGGAGCTGCACCTGGTCGGGTTCGAGGAGCCCCGGGATGCCGAGGTAGTCCTGCTCCTCCTCGCTTCCCGGATGGGCCTGCATGCCGAACTCGGCGCCGTCGTAGAGCACCCGGTCGAAGACGGCGTCGGACTCCAGCGCCTCGAAGGAGAACTCCTCCTGCTCACCGGTGTCCTCGTCCTGCTCCTTGTTCGCCTCCTCCATCTCCTTCTCGGATTCGGCGTACGGGTCCTCCTCGCCCTCCTTCTTCGGCTTGTCGAGGGCGTGGTCGCGTTCGACCTCCATCTCGTTGGCGAAGGTGAGGAGGTCCGGGACGGTGGGGAGGAAGACGGACGCGGTCTCGCCGCGCCGCCGCGAACGCACGAAACGGCCGACGGCCTGGGCGAAGAAGAGAGGGGTGGAGATGGTGGTGGCGTACACGCCGACCGCGAGGCGTGGCACGTCGACGCCTTCCGACACCATCCTGACGGCGACCATCCAGCGGTCGTTGCTCTCGCTGAACTCGTCGATCCGCTTCGAGGCGCCGGCGTCGTCGGAGAGGACGAGGGTCGCCTTGTTGCCGGTGATCTCGCGGATCAGCTTGGCGTAGGCCCGCGCGGAGTCCTGGTCGGAGGCGATGACGAGGGCGCCCGCGTCCGGGATGGCCTTCCTGACCTCGGTCAGCCGCTGGTCGGCGGCGCGCAGGACGCTGGGCATCCACTCGCCGCGCGGATCGAGGGCGGTGCGCCAGGCCTGGCTGATCGCGTCCTTGGTCATGGGCTCGCCGAGCCGGGCGGCGATCTCGTCACCGGCCTTCGTACGCCAGCGCATGTTGCCGCTGTAGGAGAGGAAGATGACGGGCCGCACGACGTGGTCGGCGAGCGCGTTCCCGTAGCCGTAGGTGTAGTCGGCGGCGGACCGCCGGATCCCGTCGTTGCCCTCCTCGTACGTCACGAAGGGGATGGGGTTGGTGTCGGAGCGGAACGGCGTACCGGTGAGCGCGAGCCGCCGCGTGGCCGGCTCGAAGGCCTCCAGACAGGCCTCGCCCCAGGACTTGGAGTCACCGGCGTGGTGGATCTCGTCGAGGATGACGAGGGTCTTGCGCTGCTCGACGCGGTTGCGGTGCAGCATGGGCCGCACGCCGACACCGGCGTACGTGACGGCCACGCCCTGGTAGTCCTTGCCGAGCGGGCCCGCGCTGTACTCGGGATCGAGCTTGATGCCTATACGGGCCGCCGCTTCCGCCCACTGCTTCTTCAGATGCTCGGTCGGCGCGACCACGGTCACCTGCTGCACGACGTGGTGGTGCAGCAGCCAGGAGGCGAGCGTCAGCGCGAAGGTCGTCTTGCCGGCGCCGGGGGTGGCCACGGCGAGGAAGTCGCGGGGCTGCTCCTGGACATACTTCTCCATCGCCCCCTGCTGCCAGGCACGCAGCTTGCTGGCGGTGCCCCAGGGGGCGCGGCCGGGGAAGGCGGGAGAGAGATGGTGGGAGTGCGAGGCAGAGCTGGCTGCGGCGGTGGTAGTCACGGTCTCCGTGGGGTGGTCGGACTGCTCGGCTGGGTATGACAACCGGGCCACCCTACCGGCGCGCCGGTTGGGTCAACGCGCGGACGGGGCCACGTCGCCGACGGGTGGGACCGAGGTCACAGTCAGCGTGCGAAGCGAGGCAGCTGGGCCGCGATCTTGGGTACGTCCAGGGCGCCTTGACAGACATCCAGCACGAACAGCTCCGCTTCATCCACATCGAAGTCGGCGTCCAACGGGTGCCCGTTCATATGGAGGAATACCCAGGTCGCGTACCAGGCGATGCGCTTGTTGCCGTCCACGAGGGCATGGTTGCGGGCGAGTGACTCCATCAGCGCGGCGGCCTTCTGCCACACGTCGGGATAGGCGTCCTGCCCGAAGACACTCGACTGCGGACGCGCCAGGGCCGAGTCCAGCAGCCCGTAGTCGCGCACCTCGTCCGCCCCGAGCCGCTGTGCGAGGTTCAGCAGCTCGGGCAGGGTGAGGTAGTGCATCAGGCGAGCCTCCGGTTCAGCTCGGCGCTCGCCTTCAGGACGTGCTCGGCAGCCTCGTTGAACAGCCGAGAGTGCTCGTTTATGGCCGCGATCACCGCGTCGTGCGCAAAGGCCTGCATACTGCGCCCCTCGGCCGCCGCACGCTCACGCAGGGCGTCGAGCTCTTCGTCCGTGAACCGCAGGTTCAATCCAGCCATGCTTCGACGGTACTACGTGGTACCACCCGGTGTCACCCGGATCCGTCCATGGTCGTCCTCAGCCGCGCACTCATCCAAGCCCGCCGCCGCCCATTCATGAACGGCGTATGGCAGTCCCGTTGCAGCCCCCGTGTTTCCCTTGAGCCCACTCCCGGCCCCGCCGTACGGTCGTTTCACCGAGTTCGGAGCGGAGCCCAGCGCTCCACCCCGACCCGGCCGTGTGCCCGAGTGGCTTAGGGACTCGCCTGCAAAGCGAGGTACGTGGGTTCAATTCCCGCCACGGCCTCAGGCTGCCTGACCAGGCAGAACGGAAGGGCGGCATCCGCTGAGGGTGCCCGCCCTCAGTGTGTTCCGGCCGCGTGCCACAGGCCCCCTTAACGGTCACAGGATCCCGCCCGCCTCGTCCTGGAAGGCCTCCGTCCAGTAGTGCCGGCCGGGCTCCGTCGTGAGGGTGGTCGGGTCGATGGTCGACAGGGTGTGGATCATCGTCGTGGCCAGTTGGTCGTAGGTGTCGGTCGTCAGCTCTCCTGCCAGGTCCTCGTCGATGGCCCTCTCGCGGTGCAGGAGCCAGAGGGTGAAGGCCAGGGTGGAGACGTCCGTGTTCAGCGGGTACAGGGTGGCCTCGGGCTCGCTCCAGTTGAGGACCGCGCCCGTTTCACCGTCGACCACCAGGCTGTTGTCCTCGACGAGGCTGCCCAGCCGTATCAAGTGGGGGGCCCTGTACGGGAGTCGGGCCGGATCGAAGCCGTCCGGGCCCTGGTAGGCGTAGTGCTCGGCCAGGGTCGGCAGGGGGACGTCCGTGTCGAGGTGGAAGAGCACACCCTCCTCCGGCAGGCCCGTATCGCGCAGGAAGCGGCGGGTCGGCTCGTGGGTGAGGGTCGAGGGGAAGTCGACGTCCTCGAAGCGCCACACCTTGCCGTGGCCGAACTCCCCGTCCAGGAGGCGGGTGGGGAGGTCGAGCGCGAGGCCGGAGGCCGTTCCCGGACCCGCCACCAGGGACAGGGGGCGGATCAGTGCCGCCATCTTCCAGAACGGCGGCAGTTCGCCGTCCGTGCCCTCCTCGAACACCGCCAGCAGATGGCGTGACGCCTCCGCCGCCGCCTTCGGGCCGAAACGGCCCGCGTAGGACGCGAACCGGCCGCGCAGCCCGGCCAGTTCGTCCGCCGCAGTCGCGAACCGCACCAGCGTGCCGAGCGACGGTGCCAGCGGGCGGCTGTCCATCAGGTCGGGACGGTCGTGCAGGAAGTACGTCGTCGCGATCTCCCCCGTCGCACCGTCCAGCAGCACCGACTCCGTCTCCAGGCCCCGAGGGTCGAGCAGCGCCCCTATGACCAGCTGGTCCCGCAGCTCCGCCGCCAGCCGGCCGTCGGGGTCGCCGGTGGAGTCCCCGACCGTCCGCAGGCCTTCCCGGACCAGTTCCTCGAAGGTGAACAGACCGCTGTCGCCCGGCAGTCCGGGCCCCGTCAGCCAGCGGCGCGTCGCCCCGTGCGTGACGTAAGGATCGAGTTGGTCCTCGGTCAGCGTGATCACCGCCGTGGCGGCACTGGTCGTGCTCATTGATTCCCCCGCATGTGCTTCGTCACATGTGCCTCGGCGCATGTGTCTGCTCACAGTCCCCGCGCAGGGCGCGGCCGGGCATGCACCGTCGCGCCGTACGACTCCGGCGGCCGTTCCCCACTGCTCAGAACAGTACGCCCCGCCACTGACAACGCCCCGGACCACAGGACGCTCAGCGCACCCTCGCCCGTTCCCGCCCCGCGAGGATCGCCTCCACCGTCTCCCCCACCGTCAGCTCCGAACTGTCCAGCCACAGCCCGAGCCGGGGCGTGTGCGCACGCAGCGCCCCGTCCAGGTCCTCGACCGTCCACGCGCCGTAGCCCGTCTTCGCCCGCCCCGCCTCCCGCGCGGCCACGGCCTCGGGTCTCGGAGCCAGTACGACGACGTACAGGGGCCGCGTGCGTACGAGGCCGACGTACGACGTCAGGTCCTGCCCCAGCACCACGTCCTGGACCACCGCCGTGAACCCGGCCTCCGCGTACGTGTCCGCGGTCGCCGCCGACAGCCGGTACCGCAGCCGGAGCTGCGCCTCTCCCTCGCCGTCGGCCCCGGGGACGTAATCCTCGCGCCCGGACACGATCATGCGGCGGAAGACATCACCACGCACGTGTGCCGCCCGCGGCAGCCTCTCTGCCAGCGTCTGCGCCACCGTCGACTTGCCGGACGCCATCACACCCGTGATGACGACAACGCCCCTCACGCGACGTACACGCCACCCGGCACGATCACCGATCGTGCGGTCACCGGTCGGTCACCACGGCGGCCTGCGGTCTTATCGGCAGCCGGTTCACCGGGCGGCCCGTGGCGGCCCGTACGGCGGAGGCGATGGCGGCCGGGGAGGTGACCACCGGGACCGCGCTGACGGCCTTCGCGCCGAAGGGGGCGACCACGTCGCGTTCCTCGACGAGCTTGACGATCCGGATGTCCGGGGCGTCCAGGGCGGTCGGCAGGGCGTAGCCCGTCAGGTCGGGGTGGCGGATCAACCCGCGCGCGGTACGCAGGTTTTCCGTCAACGCGATGCCCACTCCCTGCGTCACGCCCGCCTCGATACGGGCGGCCAGCTGGGCCGGGTTGAGGACCCGGCCGACGTCCTGGGCGAGCGCCAGCTCGACGACCCGTACCGAGCCGAGTTCGATGTCGACGTCGACGACCGCGCGGATCGCGCAGAACGCCATGCCGACGAAGGCATCACCCTGACCGGCCTCGTTCAGCGGCTCCGTCGGGTGGGGTCTGCACTGGGCCGTGGCCCACAGTTCCTTGCCGTCCATCGCCTCGGTGACGGTGGTCGACAGGACGCCGTCGTACGAGGTGATCTTGCCGTCGGTGATCTGGAGGAGCTCGGTCGACATGCCGAACTTGTGCGCCAGGGGCTGCAGAAGCTGCGTGCGGACCATCTTGGCCGCGCGCTCCACCGCACCGCCGGACACCCACGTGTGGCGGCCGCGGCAGCCCGCGCCGGCGGGCGGCTGGTCGGTGTCGACCGGCGCCACGTGCACCTCGTCGATGCCGAGGGTCTCCTGGACGATCTGGCGGGCCAGCGTGGTGAATCCCTGACCGGTCTCCACGGCCGCGCAGAGCACGGTCGCCACGCCGTCCTGGACCTTGACCGTCGCGGTGGACACCTCGTCGGCACCCTCCGCGCCGAGCATGTGGACCATGCCCAGGCCGTAGCCCACGCCCCGCCGCACCGCGCCCGGTTCACCCGCGCCCTCGGGGCCACCGGGCAGCAGCCACTCTTCCTCGGGGGTGTCCTTGGGCAGCGCGGGGAGCGGGAAGTCGCGGACGGCCTGCAGCAACTCCGCCACCGGGGCCGGGCAGGTCACCGTCTGGCCCGTCGGGAGTACGTCCCCGGTGGCCATCACGTTGCGCAGGCGCAGTTCCGCCGGATCCATGCCCAGCTTCTTCGCCAGCTTGTCCATCTGGGCCTCGTACGCGGCGCACACCTGCATCGCGCCCTCGCCCCGCACATGGCCGGAGGGCGGGTTGTTGGTGCGTACGGCCCAGCCCTCGATGAAGGCGTTCGGGACGACATAGGGGCCGCAGGCGAAGCCGACGGCGGCCGCGAGGGCCTCGGAGGACGTGTCGGCGTACGCGCCCGCGTCGAGGAGGATCTGCGCCTCGACCTTCACCAGCCTGCCCTCGGCGTCGGCGTGGTGCCGGTAGCGCAGGAGGGTCGGGTGCCGGTGCGTGTGGCCGAGGAAGGACTCTTCGCGCGTCGCGGTGAGCTTCACCGGGCAGCCGGTTTTCAACGCGAGGAGACCCAACGGGAGTTGGAAGCCCTGGTCCTCGCGGTCGGCCGTCGCACCGGGGACTCCGGTGACGACGATCTTGACGCGTTCGGGTTCGAGGCCGTAGCAGGCGGCAGCGGTGTCGCGGTCCGCGTGCGGGTCGGTGGAGGCGAGGTAGAGCTCGACGCCGCCGTCGGGGCGGGGCACGGCGAGGCCGGCCTCGGCACCGATGGGGGCCGGGTCCTGGCGGCCGATGCGGTACTGGCCCTCGACGACGATCTCGCCGGCCGCGTCCGGGTCGCCGTGCCGCAGCGGGATGTGCCGGATCAGGTTGCCGTCGGGGTGCAGCGGCTCGGCCTCGAAGGCCTGCTCGGGGTCGGTCACCGGGTCGAGTACTTCGTACTCGACGATGACGGCCGCGGCGGCCATCCGCGCGGTGTCCGGGTGGTCGGCGGCGACGGCGGCGATGGGCTCGCCGTGGTGGCGCACGACCTCGGAGGCGAACACGGGCCGGTCGGCGTTGCGGCGGCCGTGGCGGGCGGTGCCCGGCACGTCCTCGTGCGTGACGACGGCCCGTACGCCCGGCATCTCGCGCGCGTGGGACGTGTCGATGGACACAATGCGCGCGTGCGGGTGCGGCGAGCGCAGTACGGCGGCCCACAGCAGGCCCTCGGCCCACAGGTCCGCCGCGTACGGGAACGTGCCCTCGGTCTTGGCGCGGGTGTCGGCGGCCGGCAGGGAGGCGCCGAGGCCGTGCGGCAGCTGCTCGGGAGCGGGTGCGGCCTCCGCGGCGGTGGTCGCGGTGGCGGCTTCGTTGCTCACGCCTGGCCTCCGTCCTGTCCGTACGCCTGGTCATGCGGTCCCGACGGTGCGGGGAACCCGGGTGACTCGAACGCCGACGCGTTGACACCGCCGGCTCCGGGACCCGCCTGGTGAGGGATACGTGCCTCGTCGCCGTCCTGTTCGGAAGCGTCACCCGCGGAGTGCGCCTCGCGTTCGGCGACGACCTCCTGGACGGCCTCCACGACGCCCCGGTAGCCGGAGCAGCGGCACAGGTTGCCGCACAGGGCCTGGCGGGTCTCCAGCTCGGTCGGCGCCGGGTTGCCCTCCAGCAGGTCGTGCACGGTCATCGCCATGCCGGGCACGCAGAAACCGCACTGCACGGCGCCGCACCGGGCGAGCGCCCGCTGCACGTCCGAGGGCTGCCCGTCGACGGCGAGGCCCTCGACGGTGCGTACCTCGCTGCCGGCGGCGGTCACGGCGGGCACCAGGCAGGAGGCCACGAGGCGTCCGTCGACCTGGACGTTGCAGGCCCCGCACTCACCCTGGGAGCAGCCGTCCTTGGCGCCCGCGAGGCCGAGCCGCTCGCGCAGCACGTAGAGCAGCGACTCGCCGATCCAGGCGTCGGAGACGGGGCGCTCGACGCCGTTGACGCGCAGGACGTAGGAGGCGAGGGGGTGCTCGTCGCCGGGGGGCGGCGGGGCCTCGTCGGCGGTTTCGGTGTCGGAGCCGTCGGCGGCGTCCGGGCCGACCGAAGTGTCCGAACTGTCCGGAGAGTCGGGCATGTTGGAGGCGTCGGGTTCGGCCGACGTCCGCGCGGCCGGTCCGACGGCGTCCGGCCCGGCATCCGCCGCGGGCTCCGCGAGGGGCTCCACGGCCCCCTCAGGCGCCTCTGCGGCCTCCTGGGCACTCTCTGCCGCCCGAGCGTCCTCACCGGGCCCGTGCGCGGGCTGTGAGGCGGCTACGTCGGCGGGTGCCTCCATGTAGGCGTCGGCGGGCGGAGCTCCGTATTCGTCGGCATGAGGGCCGGACTGCTCAGGGGTGTGCGCCCGCGCGTTCTCGGACTCGTGCGCGGCCGGGTCCGGCTCCACGGGCGCCTGCGCGGCGCCTGCGTGCTCGGCAGACCGGTCGCCGGTGTGGGCCGGGGGCTGCTCGTACGCGTGCCCGGAGCCGTCCTCGGGCGCCGTCGGCTCCTCGGTCTGCGGCTGCCCCCAGGGCTGTCCCGCGGCCTCCGTCGCCCAGGGGGCGGGGGCGCCGCCCGGGAGCGTGGCCGGCGGCGTGCCGCCCCACTGCTGGACCAGGGACGACGTGGTGAACTCGCCCGATTCGTCCGGGAGGTCGCCACCGGCCACGGGGATCGACCACTGCCCGGTCACATCGTGGCCCGGCGCGGGGGCGGACTCCCGGGGCGCCGTCTCCTCGAAGTTCCACTGCTGGGTGGCCGCGGGGTTGTACGAGAACCGGTCGCCCGTGGTGTCCTGCGGCACGGCGTTGGGGTCGGGCCACCGGGCGCCGTCGGCGGGCACGGCCCAGTTGCCGGTCGCCGCCGGGTCGGTCCCCGCGCCCGCGCCGGGCTCGGCCGTTATCGGCGGCGGCACATAGCCGTGGCCGGGCGCCGCAAGGGGACTGTCGGCGGAGGCCAGGAGGGCGTCGATCCCCCCTTCGGGGAGTTTCACGAAGGCGGTGGCGCCGTCGTCGTAGTCGCCCTGGGGCAGCGGGTCCCAGCGGCCGCCGCCGTGGGGTGTGCCCTCTCCGTGCTGGTCGTCGGTCACGACAGCGCCCTCCCCAGTGCTCGTCGGGCCAGCGCGGCGACGGTGCGCCGCAGGTGCAGTACGGCGGGCGGAAGCTGTTGGACGGTGCCGTCCGGTTCGGGAACGGGGTCGGGGATGCAGGCCGCCGCGACGTACTCCCCGAAGGCGGTCAGCGCCTCCGGGACGATCGTCCGGCCGTTGTCCCAGTCGATGAGCCGGGCGACCCACTGCTCGGCGTCCAGGGGCCTGAGCGGCATCGGCGCTATGGCACCGACGGCACACCTGACTCCGCGCCGGGCGGGGTCGAGGACGAGCGCGACGGACGCGACCGCGCGTCCGGGGCCGGTCCGGCCGGTCGCCTTCAGGAAGACCTGCGGCGCGTGCAGCAGCGGCACGCGCACGTACCCGATGAGTTCACCGGCGCGCAGCATGTCGACCGCGGCCAGCAGGTGCGACACCGGGATCTCCCGGCGGGCTCCGCCCGGGCCCGCGATGATCAGTGTCGCCTCCAGGGCGGCCAGCACCGGCAGCGCGTCCCCGGTGGGGGACGCCGAGGCGATGTTGCCGCCCAGGGTGCCCGCGTTGCGGATCTGCGGCGGGCCCGCCGCGCGCGCGGCGGCGGCGAGCGCCGGGATCAGGGCCGCGAAGTCCGGGCGCCCCATGCGCGCGTGCGTGAGCCCGGCGCCGAGCAGAGCGTGTCCGTCCTGGTACTGCCAGCCGCGGATCTCGCTGATCCTGCCGAGACCGACCAGTGCGGCGGGCCTGAGCTGCCCGGAGTTGACGGCTGCCATGAGGTCGGTGCCGCCGGCCACCGGGACGGCGGCGGGCACGGCGGTGAGCGCCGCCACGGCCTCGTCCAGCGTCGTGGGCAGCGTGACGGCCTGCGCCGCCTGCGGTGCGTGCGTGGTCAAAACCGGCTGCCCCTTCCCGCTGCCCCACCTGGTCCCACCTGTGCTGCCGTACGGTACGTGCTGACAGGGCGGACGTGGCAACTCTGGCACATCTTCGCAAGCCCCGAAGACGGGGGACCGCTAGGAGGCATTCGCCCACTTCACCAGGGAGATGTTCCGTTTTCGTGCAGCATCACCGGTGCGCACGAATTGCCACTCTTCGGTGATGCTTACGACGTTTTTGCCTTACCTGTTCGGGAGCTCACTTACCTGTTCGGGGGCACCCCGTCCAGCGGCCGCCCGAGCACGCCGGGACGCTTCTGCCAGGGCAGTGGGCCGGTCGGCGGCCGGTAGCCCACTCCCAGGGCGTCAAGCCGCCGGTAGTGGACGGCCATCCGCCGCTCGAAGCCGGCGAAGTCCCGTTCCGCCGGGGCGGGAAGCGCACTCCAGGCCACCTCCGAGAAGGCCGAAAGCCGCGGGTACGTCTGGTAGTCCACCCGTGCGGGGTCCTCCATCACCTCGGTCCACACGTTGGCCTGCGTGCCGAGCACGTGTTCTGCCTGGCCGGGCGTCAACTCCGGTGGAACGGGCTCGAACCGGTAGACGTCCTCAAGGGTGCGCACGTAACCGATCGGCACCGGCTCGTCCTCGCCCGCCGCCTGGCGGTGGTCCAAGTACACGTACTGCTCGGGGCACATGACCACGTCGTGACCGGCCCGGGCCGCGGCGACCCCGCCCTCGTACCCGCGCCACGAGGACACGGCCGCGCCCGGCGCGAGCCCGCCCTCCAGGATCTCGTCCCAGCCGATGAGCCTGCGCCCGCGCGCGGTCAGCCACTTGTCGAAGTGACCGATGAACCACGCCTGCAACTCGTCCTCGTCCGCGAGCCCGAGTTCCTTGATGCGGTCCTGCGCGGCCGGCGACTGCCGCCACTGGTCCTTGAGGCATTCGTCACCGCCGACGTGAATGAACTCCGACGGGAACAGACCGAGGAGTTCCTCGAACACCCCCTCGTAGAAACGCAGGGTGTTGTCGGTGGGCGCGAGTACGTTGGCGGAGATCCCCCAGTTGTCCCAGACGGAGAGGGCGGTGCCCCCCTTGGAGGATGCAGCGATGACGTCGGTGTTGCCGAGCTCCGGGTATGCGGCGACGGCGGCCTGCGAGTGGCCGGGTACGTCGATTTCGGGGACGACGGTGATATGCCGCTCGGCGGCGTGGGCGACGATCTCGCGGATGTCGTCCTGGGTGTAGAAGCCACCGTGCGGCTTCTCCTCCCACAGCGGTGAGGCCCGGTGGCCGAATTTCGTGCGCGCCCGCCAGGAGCCGACCTCGGTCAGCCGCGGGTACCTCTTGATCTCGACGCGCCAGCCCTGGTCGTCCGTCAAGTGGAAGTGGAAGACGTTGAGTTTGTGTGCGGCCATCAGGTCGAGGTGGCGCAGGACGCCTTCCTTGGGCGTGAAGTGCCGGGCGACGTCGAGCATGAGACCGCGCCAGCGGAAGCGGGGGGAGTCCTCGATCGTGAGGTGCGGCACGGCCCATGTGCGGTCGCGGTCGAGCGGGGCCCTGCGGTGGGCGTCGGGGCCGAGGAGCTGCCGCAGGGTCTGGGCACCCCAGAAGACACCGGCCGCGTCGCCGCCCTCGATGAGGACGCCGTTCCGGTCGCTGACGAGGCGGTACTCCTCGGGACCGAGCCCTGGGGCGAGCCGGAGCGCGATGCCGTCGCCGTGCGCGTCGTCGAGTTCCCGCCCCTCCGGCAGGGGCAGCCCCGTGGCCTGCCAGAGGACGGTGCGCAGCCAGCGCCCGACGCCCTCCGTTGCCGTACCGGCGTGGAACCGGGAATCGGCCGTCAGCCGAACCTCGCCGGCACCGGTGACGACGCTGCGGGGCGCGGGAATCAGTTCCGTCTGTGAAGTCACGTCGGTCCTTGCGGGAAGCGGCTGAACGGGCCGGGGCCTCATGCACACGAACCGAGGCCCCGAAGACGCGCCGAAACGCGCTCCGGGGCCTCGCCGAGCTCGAGCCGGAGGCGGGATCACCTGCCTCGGGCCTCAGGCAGGACTACTTGTCGCCGTCCTTGCCCTTGTCGCCGCCGGCGCCCATGGACTCGTAGATCTCCTTGCACATGGGACACACCGGGTACTTCTTCGGGTCCCGGCCGGGCACCCACACCTTGCCGCACAGCGCCACGACGGGGGTCCCGTCGAGGGCACTCGCCATGATCTTGTCCTTCTGGACGTAGTGGGCGAAGCGCTCGTGGTCGCCGTCGCCGTGGGACACCTGTGGCGTCGGCTCTACGAGGGTCCCCGTACCAGTCCCGCGCTCGGGCTCAAGAGTGCTCATAAGTGCCAAGGGTACTGAAGGTCACACGGATCAGTTGAGAGACGGGTCGTCCGGATACGTGGCCACCATCGCCAGCTCGCTGCGCTGGCGGCGCAGCACCTCGCGCCAGAGTCTTTCCGGGGACGGCGAGGAGACGTCGCCGGGCTCGGACTCGACGACGTACCAGGCACCCTCGACCAACTCGTCCTCCAGCTGGCCGGGGCCCCAGCCGGCGTATCCGGCGAAGATCCTCAGGGAGCCGAGGGCCGAGGCGAGCAGCTCGGGCGGTGCCTCCAGGTCGACCAGACCGATCGCGCCGTGCACTCTGCGCCAGCCCAGCGGCGCCCCGTCGACGGTCGCGCCGCCCGGGATGACGGCGACCCCCAGGGCCGAGTCGAGGGACACCGGGCCGCCCTGGAAGACGACGCCGGGTTCACCCGCGAGATCCGCCCAGCCCTCCAGGATGTCGCCGACGTCCACCGGCGTGGGCCGGTTGAGGACGACACCGAGGGAGCCCTCCTCGTCGTGGTCGAGAAGGAGCACCACCGCACGGTCGAAGTTCGGGTCCGCCAGGGCGGGCGTTGCCACGAGCAACCGCCCTGTGAGCGAGGACACCTCGGTCATGGCAGACATGATCCCGCATCTTGCCTCCGCGTGGGGAGGCAATGGCGGTTACCGGGTGAATGCAGCTCAGGGAGGAATGAAGCACCCAGGGCGCACGGACGGGCCGGTGACCCCATGTGGCCACCAGGGAACGGTTCGTGTTGTGACACAGCTATGACGCAGCCGGGCCGTCCTTGGGCTTACAGAAGGGGGGTGGGCGGCGATTACCCTTTCCCTTCTGGCCCCTGCCCCACTCATCGGAACGCGAGATACATGACCGTCAACGACGATGTCCTGCTTGTCCACGGCGGAACCCCGCTGGAGGGCGAGATCCGTGTCCGCGGTGCGAAGAACCTCGTACCGAAGGCAATGGTCGCCGCCCTGCTGGGCAGTGAACCGAGTCGACTGCGCAATGTTCCGGACATCCGGGACGTTCGTGTCGTACGCGGACTGCTGCAACTGCACGGCGTGACGGTCCGTCCGGGTGAGGAGCCGGGCGAGCTGGTGATGGACCCGTCCCACGTGGAGAGTGCGAACGTCGCGGACATCGACGCGCACGCGGGTTCCAGCCGTATCCCGATCCTGTTCTGCGGTCCGCTGCTGCACCGCCTCGGACACGCGTTCATCCCGGGTCTCGGCGGCTGCGACATCGGCGGCCGGCCGATCGACTTCCACTTCGAGGTGCTGCGGCAGTTCGGCGCGCGCATCGAGAAGCGGGCGGACGGACAGTACCTGGAGGCGCCGCAGCGGCTGCGCGGCACGAAGATCCGGCTGCCGTACCCGTCGGTGGGCGCGACCGAGCAGGTGCTGCTGACGGCCGTCCTCGCGGAGGGCGTCACGGAGCTCTCGAACGCGGCCGTGGAGCCGGAGATCGAGGACCTGATCTGCGTCCTGCAGAAGATGGGCGCCATCATCGCGATGGACACCGACCGCACCATCCGCATCACGGGTGTGGACCGGCTCGGCGGCTACAACCACCGCGCGCTTTCGGACCGCCTGGAGGCCGCCTCCTGGGCGTCCGCGGCGCTCGCGACCGAGGGCAACATCTATGTCCGCGGCGCCCAGCAGCGCTCGATGATGACGTTCCTGAACACCTACCGGAAGGTGGGCGGGGCCTTCGAGATCGACGACGAGGGCATCCGTTTCTGGCACCCCGGCGGCCAGTTGAAGTCCATCGCGCTCGAAACGGACGTGCACCCGGGCTTCCAGACCGACTGGCAGCAGCCGCTCGTGGTCGCGCTGACGCAGGCCACGGGCCTGTCGATCATCCACGAGACGGTCTACGAGTCCCGTCTCGGCTTCACCTCCGCGCTGAACCAGATGGGCGCTCACATCCAGCTGTACCGCGAGTGCCTGGGCAGCTCCGACTGCCGCTTCGGCCAGCGCAACTTCCTGCACTCGGCCGTCGTCTCGGGCCCGACGAAGCTCCAGGGCGCCGACCTGGTCATCCCCGACCTCCGCGGCGGCTTCTCGTACCTCATCGCCGCACTGGCCGCCCAGGGCACGTCCCGCGTCCACGGCATCGACCTCATCAACCGTGGCTACGAGAACTTCATGGAGAAGCTCGTGGAGCTGGGTGCGAAGGTGGAACTGCCGGGCAAGGCGCTCGGGTAGACGGCAGTCGTACGAACGCTGATGGGGCGGTCACCCGAGTCCGGGTGACCGCCCCATCGGCGTTGTGGTGAGCGCCCCAAAGGGGCGCGGGGAACTGCGCGACCAGCCACGGACGTCCCGTCAGCCGAGAGACGGCCTGCAGTTACCCGGCGCTCGAAGCGGAGCGCCTACTTGCCCTTCGCGGCTTCCTTGAGCTTGCTGCCCGCGGAGACCTTGACGCTGTAGCCGGCCGGGATCTGGATCGGGTCGCCGGTCTGCGGGTTGCGCGCGGTGCGAGCGGCACGGTGGGTGCGCTCGAAGGTCAGGAAGCCGGGGATGGTGACCTTCTCGTCGCCCTTGGCGACGATCTCGCCGACGGTCTCGGCGAACGCGGCCAGCACGGCGTCGGCGTCCTTGCGGGTCACCTCGGCGCGGTCGGCCAGCGCGGCCACCAGCTCACTGCGGTTCATGTTGTTACTCCCGTGTTCTTCTTGCCGTTGAGGCGTGCCACGCGGCGGAGCCGCATATCGGGCACGGTGAAGCCGATGCTGCCAGGGTCCTCGGAGAGGCCCCGGGCCCGGGTCCGTGGTCAGACCCCTCGCGCCCAGGGACGCATCCTGCCCCTACCTGCGGCGCGAAAGCCAATCCGGCACCCGCAGGAGTCGTGAGAACACCCTTGGGAGTCACACGAAAAGAGGGCCTGAGCCTGGCCGACACGATAAACGGCGACCAGGAGGGTCAGGTTCCCCGACGCGCCGGTGCAAGGCCTTGCCGTGGCGATCCTCACAACCCGCGGAAAAGGCCCTGCAAGCCCTTACGAGGTTGCCGCGGCCTTCGCCGCTTCCCGCACCGCGCCGGCCACCGCGCCCGCGACCTTGTCGTTGAAGACGCTCGGGATGATGTAGTTCGGGTTCAGCTCGTCCTCGGTCACCACGTCCGCGAGAGCGGTTGCGGCGGCCAGCATCATCTCGGTGTTGACCGTGCGGGACTGGGCGTCCAGCAGACCGCGGAAGACGCCCGGGAAGACCAGCACGTTGTTGATCTGGTTCGGGAAGTCGGAGCGGCCGGTGGCCACAACGGCCGCCGTCTGACGGGCGATTGCCGGGTCCACCTCGGGGTCGGGGTTCGCGAGCGCGAACACGATGGCGCCGTCGGCCATGGCGGCCACGTCGTCGCCGTCGAGGACGTTCGGGGCGGAGACGCCGATGAAGACGTCGGCGCCGCGCACGGCCTCCTTGAGGGTGCCGGTCAGGCCCTCGGGGTTGGTGTTGTCGGCGATCCAGCGCAGCGGCGAGTCGGCCGCGGCCTCCCGCAGGTCCTCGCGGCCGGTGTGCACGACGCCGTGGATGTCGGCGACGACGGCGTTCTTGACGCCCGCGGCGAGCAGCAGCTTGAGGATGGCCGTACCGGCCGCGCCGGCGCCGGACATGACGACCCGGATGTTCTCAATGGCCTTGCCGGTGACGCGAAGTGCGTTCGTCAGGGCGGCGAGGACGACGATCGCGGTGCCGTGCTGGTCGTCGTGGAAGACGGGGATGTCGAGGGCCTCGCGCAGGCGCGCCTCGATCTCGAAGCAGCGGGGCGCGGAGATGTCCTCCAGGTTGATGCCGGCGAACCCGGGGGCGATCGCCTTCACGATCTCGACGATCGCGTCGGTGTCCTGGGTGTCGAGGCACAGCGGCCAGGCGTCGATGCCCGCGAAGCGCTTGAAGAGGGCCGCCTTGCCCTCCATGACCGGGAGGGCGGCCTTCGGGCCGATGTTGCCGAGGCCCAGCACGGCCGAACCGTCCGTCACGACCGCAACCGAGTTGCGCTTGATGGTGAGGCGGCGGGCGTCCTCGGGGTTCTCGGCGATCGCCATGCAGACGCGGGCCACACCCGGCGTGTAGATCATGGAGAGGTCGTCACGGTTGCGGATGGGGTGCTTCGACGCCATCTCGATCTTGCCGCCGAGGTGCATCAGGAACGTACGGTCGGAGACCTTGCCGAGGGTGACGCCCTCGATGCCGCGCAGCTGCGTGACGATCTCTTCGGCGTGGGCCGTGGAGCTCGCCGCGATGGTGACGTCGATGCGGAGTTTCTCGTGGCCGGAGGCGGTCACGTCGAGGCCGGTCACCGAGCCTCCGTGGGACTCTACGGCGGTGGTGATCTGGGAGACCGCGGTTCCGCTCGCGGGCACCTCCAACCGGACCGTAATGGAGTAGGAGACGCTGGGCGCCGTTGCCATGGCCGACTTCCTCTGCTTTCACCGTGACGCTGGGTATGCCGTCCGATGGTCGCACCTACTGCCGAGTAGGCGTTAGCCGCTCCGTATTGCGATCGTTTTGTTCACAGCAGAAGAGGCCCGCGTCACATGGTGACGCGGGCCTCTCGATGTTCAAGTGGCACCGACCCGCCATGCTCGCCTCGCGGCAAGTGGTCGCTCGTAGCGACGAAGGTTGGGCCCGGGGGCTTGGATCGGGCCGGTGCCACACCAAGGCTAACAAACAGATCCCGTAAGGCCATTCCCGTGCCGAGAGTTCATCCGGTTCTTAACTTTGATGGAGCAGGTGCTAGTCCCTCAGCAGGTCCGGGACGGCGTTCGCGTCCGGGGCGTCGCGGTCGGCCGAGACGATGGTCAGCTGTTGGGTCGCGCGGGTGAGGGCGACGTACAGGACCCGCAGGCCGGCCGGGGACTCGTCGGCGATCTCCGCGGGCGAGACGACGACCGTCGCGTCGTACTCCAGGCCCTTCGCCTCCAGGCTGCCGAGGGCCACCACCCGGTCGCCGAGCCCGGCGAGCCAGCGGGCGGCCTCCTCGCGGCGCTGCATGGCGACGACGACGCCGACCGTGCCGTCGACACGGTCGAGGAGTCGGGCGGCTTCCTCGCGGACGGACTGCGCGAGGGAGTCCCGTACGACGCAGAAGCGCGGCTCGACCCCGGTGGACCGTACGGCTGACGGGGACTTGGCGCCCGGCATGGCGAGGGCCAGCACCTTGGCGGCCAGCTGGGCGATCTCGGCCGGGTTGCGGTAGTTGACGGTGAGCTCGAAGCGTCGCCGGGGGCGGGTGCCGAGGGCCTCGTCCCTCGCCTCGGCCGCCTCGTCGACGTCGGACCAGGAGGACTGGGCCGGGTCGCCGACAACGGTCCAGGTGGCGTGCCGGCCGCGGCGGCCGACCATGCGCCACTGCATCGGGGTGAGGTCCTGGGCCTCGTCGACGATGACGTGGGCGTACTCGGTGCGCTCCTGGGCGAGCCGCTCGGCGCGCTCGCGCTGCGACTCCTCACGCAGCGGCATCAGCTCCTCGAGGCCGGTGAGCTGGTCGAGCGGGTCCAGTTCGCGCTTCTTCCTGGGGCGGGCCGGGGTACCGAGGATCGACTGGAGCTCGTCGAGCATGGCGATGTCGTGCACGGAGTGGCCTTCGCGTCTGAGCGAGCGGGCGACCTTGCGGACCTCGTTGGGGTTGAGGATCCGGCGGGCCCAGCGGCCGAGGCGCCGCTCGTCGGACATCGCGGCGAGGACCGCCCTGGGCGTGAGCTCGGGCCACCAGGCGTCCAGGAAGGTGAGGAAGGCGTCCTCGCTCGACACGTCCTCGTCGAAGGAGGACCGCAGTTCGGCCGCCAGCTCCGGGTCGGTGTGCCGTCCCGCCGCGCCGGACTGCGCCCACAGGGCGTCGAGGAGCAGCTTGCGGGCGCGGGGGCGCAGCAGGTTCACGGGCGCGGTGCCGCCGAGCACGGCCTGGCGGATACGGCCCAGCTCGGCGGCCTCCAGCTCCAGACGGCGGCCGAAGGCGACGACCCGCAGACGGGTGGGGGTGCCGGTGGGGGCAGCGGACCCGTCCGTGTCGTCCTCGCCGAAGGCGAGCTGGCCGGAGGCGGCACGTCCGGGGTCGGCGGTCGGCCCCAGCTCCAGTGCTCCGCGCGCCGCCTTCCGCAGGACCTTGAGCATGCGGTGCGAGCCCTTGGCGCGGGCGGTGGACGGCGAGTCGTAGAGCGTGGCCTCCGCACCGTCGACGAGGGAGCCGATCGCGCGGATGGCGACCTGGCCCTCCTCGCCGAGGGAGGGGAGGACACCCTCGGTGTAGGCGACGAGCAGGGGGGTCGGGGAGACGATCAGGATGCCGCCCGCATACCGGCGGCGGTCCTGGTAGAGGAGGTAGGCGGCGCGGTGGAGTGCCACGGCCGTCTTGCCCGTACCGGGCCCGCCCTCGACATACGTCACCGAGGCGGCGGGGGCGCGGATGACCAGGTCCTGTTCGGCCTGGATGGAGGCGACGATGTCCCGCATGGTGTGGCTGCGGGCCTGGCCGAGGGCGGCCATCAGGGCGCCGTCGCCGATGACGGGCAGCTCGTTGCCGTCGAGGAAGGCCTTGAGCTCGGGGCGCATCAGGTCGTCCTCGACGCCGAGCACCTTGCGGCCCTTGGAGCGGATGACACGGCGGCGCACGACCCGGCCGGGGTCGACGGGGGTGGAGCGGTAGAAGGGCGCGGCGGCGGGCGCCCGCCAGTCGATGACCAGCGGTGCGTACTCCGAGTCCAGGACACCGATCCGTCCGATGTGCAGGGTCTCGGCGATATCGGCGGTGTCGTCGTCCCGCACGGCACCCTCAGCAGGCTCCACGGCGGTGTAGGCGCCGTCGGGGCCCTTCTTGCCGTCCTTGCCGAGCAGCAGGTCGATGCGCCCGAAGAGGAAGTCCTCGAACTCGTTGTTGAGCCGGTTGAGATGGATTCCCGCCCGGAAGACCTGTGCGTCCCGCTCGGCGAGGGCGCCGGGCGTGCCGACCTGACCGCGCTTGGCCGCGTCGTTCATCAGGAACTCGGCCTCGTGGATCTTCTCCTCGAGACGCCGGTACACCCGGTCGAGGTGTTCCTGTTCGACGCTGATCTCTCGGTCGCGTACGGAGTCGTGATCCGAGCCGACGGCGGTATCGGGTTGAGCCTGAGCGGCCACCGGACCCCCTTCTGACGTGCATGGCAGCCGTCAACCGTACGCGAAGGGGACCCGGCAAAGCTACGTAAGCTACGCGTCGATCTCCACGAGAACTACGCGTCGACCTGGACGAGCTTCTGGCCCTGGAAGGTCATGACCTCGAAGTGGTCGATCTCGTTGGGCTTGAGGGCCGCGCCGCCCTGGGCGTAGAGCGGCTGCTTCGCCTCCGGTGTCTTGCCGTTCGGGATGCCGTAGCCCCACTTCGGGACCGACCAGGAGGACATGGTCTCGCGCTCGCCGTTCTTGCCGACGGCGATGAGCGAGCACTTCAGCGGGCCCTTGACGTTGCTGAGCTCGACGACACCCCAGGTGCCCCAGTCCTTCTGCTCCATCGCCACGGTCGCCTTGACCTTGGTGGACGCGTCCGTGGCCGAGACCTTGTCGGAGATGGTGCCGAAGGCAGCCTTGGCTCCGGCCGCCAGCGGTGTGGCGTTCGTGCCCGAGCCGCTGCCGCCGTTGACGGCCATGACCGTCAGCGGGCCGCCGATGATCAGCGCTGCCGCGGCCGCCACCAGGTAGAAGCCCTTGCGGCGCTTCTGTGCCCGGCGCTCGGAGACCTCGTCGACCAGCTTCTCCGCGAGCCGCGGGCTGGGCCTGGCGGACAGGGACTCCCCGATCGCGGGTGAACCGGTCCCCGGCAGATCCGCGAGGGCGGCGAGCATCGGTTCCATCCCGGCCAGCTCGTCGAGCTGCTGGGCGCACCACTCGCAGGTCGCGAGGTGCGCCTCGAAAGCGGTTGCCTCGGCGTCGTCGAGGATGCCGAGAGCGTAGGCGCCGACCGTCTCGTGTTCGCTCGGGCCCGGAGATCCCATCATGGAGCCAGACATACCCGAACCACCTGTACCGAATCCCTGGTTTCCCCCGTAAACACTCATCACGCCGTCACCCCCCGCTCCTCCAGTGCGAGCTTCATGGACCGCAGGGCATAGAACACCCGGGACCGCACCGTGCCGCTGGGAATGCCCAGCGTCTCGGCGGCCTCGTTGACGGTACGCCCCTTGAAATACGTCTCGACGAGCACCTCCCGGTGGGCCGGGGTCAGGTCGTCCAGCGCGTCCGACAGCGTCATCAACCACAGCGCCTTGTCGATCTCGTCCTCCGCGGGGATGACCTCCAGCGGCGACGGATCGACCTCCTGCGGCCGGGCCTGCCGGCTGCGGTGGCCGTCGATGACGATGCGGCGCGCGACCGTCACCAGCCAGGGGCGTACAGATCCGGTCGCCCGATTGAGCTGACCGGCGTTCTTCCAGGCACGGATCAGTGTCTCCTGGACCACGTCCTCGGCGCGCTGCCGGTCTCCGGCGACCAGGCGCAGTACATAGGCAAGGAGAGGTCCGGCGTGCTCGCGATAGAGCGCACGCATCAGCTCCTCATCAGGTTCCGAGGGCTGGGACATGCGATGTCGGGCCCTCGATCCACGTTCATTGGCCACGACGGAATCCTTGCGCACGCCCACCTCCGATGTCCGGGGGTTCCCCCAGTCGGTCGCTCGTCCACGGGTACGGATGTGGGCCGTGTCATGTTCAACGTGAGATGACAGTTTTCTTCTGAGTGACGTGACGAGGCGGACATGGGAGCACATTCCCCCCTCGCGATCTTCACATTTCCGCCGCATTGGCGAGATCGCAACCGCTGCCCATGCCACGGATGAGGTAAACGGTGTGTAATCGAAATCACGTCGACGACTCCTTCGCAGAAGCCGCATAGCGGACGTCAGGCTCGTGTCAGAGCCGCCCGCCGACGGTGCCGGGCCACCCTTTCCCGGTTCCCACAGACCTCACTGGAGCACCAGCGCCTCCTGCGCCCCCGGGACGAATCCACGTAGACGATCGGGCAGTTGTCCCCTTCGCACTGCCGCAGCCCTGCCCGTACGACGGGGTCGGTGAGGAGCTCCACGGCGTCCCGGGCGATCGCCGCGAGCAGCGCCGCGCACTCGGGCGGGCCGTCCAGCTCGCGTACGAGCGAGCCGTCCTCGCCGCGCACGGCGCGTGGGGCGGGAGGCGAGACACGGGCGATCTCGTTCACACGGGCGAGCGCGATGTCGTACGACGGCCGGAGGACTGCCGGCGCAAGTCCGCCGTGCACCAACTGCCCGATCTGTCCGCGCAGTTCACGGAAGCCGACCAGCCAGGACGGGTCGGCGTGGGCCAGCGGGGTGGTCGCGGGGACCAGCCCCGCCCCGGTGATCCAGGCGCACAGCACCTCGAGGGAGTCGAACCGCTCCTCGGGGTGGGTGGTGGCGAGGAGGTCGAGACAGATCCGCCCGGCGTCGAACCGCAGTTCGTACGCGGCCGTGGCCGTACCCAGTGCCATGTGCCTGTCACCGCCTGGCTCGGGAACCTGAGGGCTGAAGCAACCGATCCCTCTTACAGTGCCTTCCCGCTCGCGCGGCCGGAACCCCTCGTGCCGGCGGCGGAGGAGGTGGCGGGTGGACGGCCGCTCATGCGGCTGCGCTTCTCGGCGATGTTCCGGGCGGGCCGCCGTCCGTTGACTGGAGGGCATGACAACCCACAGCAGGAGCACGGGATTCGTACTGGGTGCGGCCACGGTCGCGATGGGCCTGATCGCCGGGGTCTACTGCATCTTCGCGTGCTGCGTGATGCCGGCGCTGGCCCGCAGCGACGACCGGGTCTACGTCGAGGTCATGCGGAACATCAACGACGTGATCCAGAACCCGGTGTTCTTCCTCGGTTTCCTGGGGGCGCCGCTGCTGACGGCGGTGGCCTCGTGGCAGCTGCGCGGGCAGCCGTACCGCTGGTGGGTGTGGGCGGCCCTGGCGGCCTGCGCGCTCGGCTTCCTCACCACGGTCGCCGTCAACATCCCGCTCAACGACGACCTGGCGAACATGACGGATCCGACGGCGGCACGGGAGCACTTCGAGGACGCGTGGGTGGCGTGGAATGTGGTGCGGGCGGTTGTGACGACAGTGGCGCTGGGGTGCTTGGGGCGGGCGCTGGTTCTCTACGGCAGGGTTACGCGCGGCACGTCCGAGCGCCGGGCGGATCATTTCAGCCCGTCCGGCGTTTGAGGACGAGGCCGTTCAGGCCGATCGGGGGCCTGGGGGCGGAGTCCCCAGCGAGGGAGCCCCCACCGCCGGGTGCCTCCTCACACGTCGGCGTACTTCGCGTCGGCCGCCGGATCCAACGCCAGCCGATACCCCCGCTTCACCACCGTCTGGATCAACTTCGGCGCGCCGAGAGCCGTCCGCAGCCGAGCCATCGCGGTCTCCACCGCATGCTCGTCGCGCCCGGCGCCGGGCAGCGCCCGCAGCAGCTCCGACCGGGCCACCACCCAACCCGGCCGCCGCGACAGCGCCCGCAGCAGCGACATTCCGGCGGGCGGTACGGGCTTGAGGTCGCCGTCGACGAGGACCGCATGGCCGCGGATCTCCACCCGGTGCCCGGCGATGGGCAGGGACCGCGCCCGGTTCGGAAGCTCCTGGCACAGCAGCTGGACGAGCGGGCCGAGCCGGAAGCGTTCGGGCTGGATCGTGTCGACGCCGTGGGCCTGCAGCGGCAGCGCGGTGACCGGACCGACGCAGGCCGGCAGGACGTCGTGGTGGAGTGCGGCGAGCAGCTCGGGCAGCAGCCCGCGCTTCTCGGCCCGGTTCAGCAGGGACGCGGCGGCGGGCGCGCTGGTGAAGGTGATCGCGTCCAGCCCCCGGGAGACGGCGGCGTCCAGCAGCCGGTCCACCGGCGCGATGTCCTCCGGCGGCATCCACCGGTACACCGGCACCCCGACGACCTCGCCTCCGGCGGCCCGCAGCGCCTCCACGAACCCGGGCAGCGGCTCGCCGTGCAGCTGTACGGCGATACGGCGCCCGTCGACGCCCTCCTCAAGCAGCCGGTCCAGCACCTCGGCCATGGACTCGCTCGACGGCGACCACTCCTCGGTCAGCCCGGCGGCCCGTATCGCACCCTTGACCTTGGGCCCGCGCGCCAGCAGCTGCACGTGCCGCAGCCGGTCGAGGAGCGGCTCGCCGAGCCCCCACCCCTCGGCGGCCTCGACCCAGCCCCGGAAGCCGATGGCGGTCGTGGCCACCACCACGTCCGGCGCCTGGTCGATCAGGTCCTTCGTCGCCGCCAGCAGTTCGCTGTCGTCGGCGAGCGGCACGATGCGCAGGGCGGGTGCATGCAGGACGGCGGCTCCCCGTCGTTGCAGCAGCGCGCCCAGTTCGTCGGCCCGGCGGGCCGCGGTCACGCCCACGGTGAAGCCCGCCAGGGGGCTCTGCCTGACCGGGTCCGGTCCCTGCTGTTCGTCGTACATGGCTCTCGTCCCCAAGAGTCGTCGTACCTGCAGTACGGCGGTACTGCCTGCAATGCCGATCGAGCCTGTCAACGGTCCGTGACAGGCTCGGTTCGGCTTCATGTCGCTGGTGTTACGTCACACCTCGGCGTAGCTGAGCTGCGGCTTCGCCTCTGCGGCGGCTTCGGACTGCGCCGCTGCTGCCGGGCGCCGAAGGTATACGGCCCAGGTGACCCCGAAGCAGAGGGCGTAGTAGCCGAGGAAGGCGACGAACGCGCCGGTGCCGGAGCCGTAGGAGAGGAAGGACTGGCGGAAGGCCAGGTTGATGCCGACGCCGCCGAGTGCGCCGACCGCGCCGATGAGACCCATGGAGGCGCCGGAGAGCCGACGCCCGTACTTGGCCGCCGCCTCACCTTCCAGCCCCTTGGCGAGGGCCTTGGCCTGGAAGATTCCGGGGATCATCTTGAACGTGGATCCGTTGCCGATGCCGGTGAGCGAGAACAGGACGACGAAGGCGACGACGAACAGCGGCAGCGACTTCTGCATGCTGGCGACGACCAGGACGGCGGTCGCAGCCCCCATGGCGATGTAGTTGTAGAGCGTGATCTTCGCGCCGCCGTACTTGTCGGCGAGCCAGCCGCCCACCGGACGGACCAGCGAGCCGAGCAGCGGGCCCATGAAGGTGAGGTACGTGGCCTGCAGCGGCGTACGGCCGAACTGGTTCGTGAGCACCTGCCCGAAGGCGAAGCTGTAGCCGATGAAGGAGCCGAACGTCCCGATGTAGAGGACGGACATGATCCAGGTGTGGGCGTCCTTCACGGCGTCCTTGGCGGCGCCCGTGTCGTTCTTGACGTTCTCGATGTTGTCCATGAACAGTGCGGCCAGGACGGCGGCGACCACGATCAGCGGGATGTAGATCCCGAGGAGCACGCGCGGCCCGCCGCTCGCGCCGATGACGGCGAGGGCCACGAGTTGGATAGCTGCTACGCCGATGTTGCCGCCGCCGGCGTTGAGGCCGAGCGCCCACCCCTTCTTACGGAGCGGGAAGAAGGCGTTGATGTTGGTCATCGAGGAGGCGAAGTTGCCGCCGCCGATGCCGGCCAGCAGACCGATCCCGAGGAAGGTGTCGAAGGACGTGCCCGGCTTCATCACCGCGAACGCGGCGATCGTCGGGATGAGCAGCAGGCCGGCCGAGATGATCGTCCAGTTCCGGCCGCCGAAGAGAGCCACGGCGAAGGTGTAGGGGACGCGGACGACCGCGCCGACCAGGGTCACCATCGAGGTCAGCAGGAACTTGTCGGCCGGGGTGAGCCCGTACTTCGGGCCCATGAACAGCACCAGCACGGACCACAGGGTCCAGATCGAGAACCCGATGTGCTCGGAGAGGACGGAGAAGTAGAGGTTCCGCTTGGCGATCTTCTCTCCGGTCTCGTTCCAGAAGGTCTCGTCCTCGGGATCCCACTGCTGGATCCAGCGGCCTCCCCTGCTGGGTGCGGGGGCTGTGCTAGGGGCTGTCATGACGCCTCCACGGTGCTCCGGGGCTCGGTCGTGCTTGGGGCAGATGAGCGGTGATGAGTCCCGAAGGTAGGGAGGCAGCGTTTCCGGCCTGTGGCACTGGGTGACCGGAAAGGAACTTTGCTCTCACCCGGCGGCCGGGGCGGATGAGAGGTCTTGCGCCCGTACGTTACGAACGGCTCCCCGCTCGTGAGATGACTCCTGTGAAGGTGACGCGCGAGCGCTCACCGACCGCGGCGGTCGACGGCCGTCAGGTCGATCTCGATGTCGAAGGGCACGGAGACCTTGAGCCTGTCGTGGAAGATGCCGGTGAGGCCGTAGGACTTGGTGGCGGGGTCGAGCTCGTAGACGTACACGACGGGATATCCCTTGTCGTCGTCCTGCTCGACCCGCCAGAAGTGCGGAACGCCTGCGGCCGCGTACTTGCGGGGCTTGACCTCGCGGTCGCGTTGGCGAGAGTCGGCGGAGACGACTTCTACGGCGAGGATGGCGTCCTCGGGGTTGTACCAGGTCTGGTCGGGTCCGGTGGTCGCCTCCAGGGGGAGCACCAGGATGCCCGGCTCGGGCCGGTTCTTCGCATCCAGCTTGACCGTCATCTCCCGCATGACATCCAAGTAGTCCGGCGCCTGGTCCAGGAGGGCGTTGTCCAGCAGACGCAGGGTCAGGTTGCGGAAGCGCGTCTGCGGACTCCTGAAGACAAGGCTCCCGTCGATCAACTCCGTGTGCGGCGGGAGGCCCGGAATCCCGTCGAGGTCGTCCGCGGTCCAGCCTCCGGCGGGCGGAATCGGCCAGCGGTACGCCGGCTCGTCGTCCAGCCCGTCGTCGGATACGGCGCTCATCGGTGCTCCCATGGGACGGAGTCTCGACTGCCGGTTCAGCGTGCCCAGGGGGAATGGCGGTCACCTCACCCCGATGAGTGATCCAAAGCGCCCCTCAGCGATCCGGATGTGGCTCCGCGCTGCCGTCCGACCCCGTTTCGGGCCGCGCATGGAGGACGTCCCGGGCCTGGTCCGCGGCGCGCGCGATGCTCTCGGAGACGAAGTCGAGGAAGCGGGCGATGTTCTCGAGGCGGACGGCGGCCGGGGTGCCGGGGCCGAGGACGGCGACGCCCTGCCGTGCGGTCTCGGCGACCTGGGCGGTGCCGCGGACGCTGGCCATCATCGACTGGTACCAGACGTCGGAGTCGACGACGTAGCGGTCGCGGCGGCGTGCGTCGCGTTCCCGCCGGATCATGCCCTGTTCCTCCAGGAACGCGACCGCCTTGGAGATGGACGCCGGGCTGACCTTGAGCCGCTCGACGAGTTCGGCGGCGGTGAGGCAGCCGGCGTCGCTGAGGCAGACGGCGGCCAGCACCCGGGCCATCATCTGCGGCGTGCCCGACTGCACGAACACGGTGGTGAGCGTCTCCTCGTACGCCCGGACCGCCTCCGCATCGCGCCCGTACGGCTGCGGGGACGCCGGAGAGTTCGGCGTCGCGGTCTGCCTGCGGCGGTGCGCGCGGTGTGCCGTCGCACGGTGCGCGATCTCGGCGCGGTAGGCGGTGGGGCCGCCGTTGCGCAGCACCTCGCGCGTGATGGTCGAGGTCGGACGGTCCAGGCGCCGGGCGATCTCCGCGTAGGCGAGGCCGTCGGCCAGTCCCAGCGCGATCTGCTGGCGGTCCTGCTGGGTGAGTCTGCCTCCGGGCATCGCCTTCTCCTTCGTACGGGCCTCTTCGGCGCCTCCCACTCTAGCGTTCAGCCTCATTCCATTGCAACGAGCGACGCACTGACGTTGCATTAAATTTTGATCCGTTGCAACGATTTATCTGCTCTCACCTGCATTGATTGGAATGTTGCGCAACGAGTCTGTTGCCGGATCTTCGAACGCAACGTAGCTTTCTCTCATCAGAAACAGCTGGCCGACCGAGCGCCCGCTGCATACGAAGGAGAGCACCATGCAGAAGTTCGACACCCCCGCCGCCGTCTCCGCCGTCCTCGACATCCCCGCCGGACGCATCGAGTTCATCGCCGCCGACCGGACCGACACCACCGTCGAGGTCCGGCCCGCCAACGCCTCCAAGAACCGCGATGTGAAGGCGGCCGAGGAGCTGGAGGTCGACTACCGCGACGGTGTGCTGCGGATCGCGGCGAAGCCGGCCAAGAACCAGTACCTCGGCCCCTCCGGATCCGTCGAGGTCACCGTCCAGCTGCCCGCCGGCTCCCGGATCGAGGCGAAGACGGGCAGCGCCGAGCTGCGGACCGTGGGCCGCCTCGGTGACGTCGTCTTCGAAGGCGCCTACCGCCAGATCAAGATCGACGAGGCCGCGAGCCTCCGCCTCACCGCGGTCGACGGCGACGTCGAGGTCGGCCGGCTGGGCGGCCCCGCCGAGATCAGCACCGCCCGCGGCGACATCCGGATCGCCGAGGCCGTGCGCGGCACGGTGACGCTGCGCACCCAGTCCGGCGACATCTCGGTCGGCGCCGCCGCCGGTGTCTCCGCCGTCCTGGACGCCGGCACCGGCCACGGCCGCATCAGCAACGCCCTCAAGAACGACGGCACCGCCGCACTCGACATCCGCGCCACCACCTCCTCCGGTGACATCACCGCCCGCAGCCTCTGACCGCTCGCGGCCTCCCAGCCCTTGAAGGAGCACTCCCCATGACCGACCTGGCCATCGCGGCGAACGGGCTGCGCAAGTACTACGGCGACAAGACCGTCCTGGACGGCATCGACCTGGCCGTCGCGGAAGGAACGATCTTCTCGCTGCTCGGCCCGAACGGCGCCGGCAAGACCACCGCAGTCAAGATCCTCTCCACTCTGATCAGCGCCGACGCCGGCGACCTGTACGTCGGCGGGCACAGCCTCGCCACCGACGCGCAGGCCGTGCGCGCCGCGATCGGCGTCACGGGGCAGTTCTCCGCCGTCGACAACCTGATCACCGGTGAGGAGAACATGCTCCTGATGGCGGACCTGCACCACCTCTCCAAGCGAGAGGGGCGGCAGGTCACCGCCGAACTACTGGAGCGCTTCGACCTCACCGAGGCCGCGAAGAAGCCCGCCTCCACCTACTCCGGCGGCATGAAGCGCCGCCTCGACATCGCCATGACCCTGGTCGGCAGTCCGCGGATCATCTTCCTCGACGAGCCGACCACCGGGCTCGACCCGCGCTCGCGGCACACCATGTGGCAGATCATCCGCGACCTCGTCACCGGCGACGGCGTGACCGTCTTCCTCACCACCCAGTACCTGGACGAGGCCGACGAGCTCGCCGACCGTATCGCCGTCCTCCACGACGGCAGGATCGCCGCCGAAGGCACCGCCGCCCAGCTCAAGCGGATCGTCCCCGGCGGCCACGTCCGGCTCCGCTTCACCGACCCGGCCGCGTATCAGAGCGCCGCCTCCGCCCTCGGTGAGGCGGCCCGGGACGACGAAGCCCTCGCCCTGCAGATCCCCAGCGACGGCAGCCAGCGCGAACTGCGTTCCATCCTCGACTGGCTGGACTCGGCCGGTGTCGAGGCCGACGAGCTGACCGTGCACACCCCCGACCTCGACGACGTCTTCTTCGCCCTGACCAGCAGCACCCGGCCCGAGGAGGCCCTGCAATGAGCACCCCTACGGCTCCCGCCCGCCCGACCCGGATCTCCCTCGCCCTGCGCGACTCGTCCACGATGCTGCGCCGCAACCTGCTGCACGCCCGGCGCTACCCGTCGCTCACCCTGAACCTGCTCCTCACCCCGGTCATGCTGTTGCTGCTCTTCGTCTACATCTTCGGTGACGCGATGAGCGCGGGCCTCGGCGGCGGCGCCGACCGCTCCGCCTACATCGCCTACCTGGTGCCGGGCCTGCTGCTGATGACCGTCGGCTCCACCACGATCGGCACCGCGGTGTCCGTCTCCACGGACATGACCGAGGGCATCATCGCCCGCTTCCGCACCATGGCCATCCACCGCGGCTCGGTGCTCATCGGGCACGTCGTCGGCAGCGTGCTGCAGTGCCTGATGAGCGTGGTCCTGGTCGGCGCCGTCGCCGTTGCCATCGGCTTCCGCTCCACCGACGCCACCGTCCTGGAGTGGGTCGCCGCCTTCGGGCTGATCACGCTGTTCTCCCTGGCGCTCACCTGGATCGCGGTCGGGATGGGCCTGGTCAGCCCGAACGCCGAGGCCGCCAGCAACAACGCGATGCCGCTGATCTTCCTCCCGCTCATCTCCAGCACCTTCGTCCCCCTGCACACCATGCCGGGCTGGTTCCAGCCGATCGCCCAGTATCAGCCCTTCACTCCCGCCATCGAGACCCTGCGCGGACTCCTCCTCGGCACCCCGATCGGCCACAACGGGTGGCTCGCCATCGCCTGGTGCGTCGGCCTCGCGGTCCTCGGCTACTTCTGGTCGGCGTCGAAGTTCAACAGCGACCCGAAGTAACGGCCATGACAGCGCGGGCCACCCCGCAAACCCGTCCCACCCCAGGGCGGCGTGCACCGACAACCCGTCGGAGTGCGCCGCCCCGTTCGTGTCCGGTCAGCGCCTGCGCCGGGCCCCGGCGGGCAGGACGTCCGCATCGATGTCTGGAAGCCATCCACCAGAGGGCACCCGAAGCCACGCCTCCTCCGCTGAGAGTTCGGCCGCCGCCCGTCGAAGCGCATCGAATCCGGGGTGCACCAGCCCCTTCCGCCACACAAGTGACACGGGCGACAGAGGCACAGGATCGATCAAGGGCCGCAACACCCTCCCAGGCATCGCCGGGAAATCCACCACGGCGAGAATCGGGTTGCGGGTCTTGGCCATGATCCGCTCGAACTCCTCCTCCCCGACGGCCAGCGGAACGGGCGGCGCGATCTCGATGCCCCGCCCGTCGAACAGCCGGCGGGCCAGATCCGTCCACTCCGGTGTCCGCGGATTTCCCGCCCCCGCGTACACCGTCTCCCCCGCCAGTGCGGCGAGCGGCACCGCGTCGAGCGCCGCCAGCCGGTGGTCCTCGGGCAGCACGACCGCCATCGGCTCGTAGCGCACGGGCTGGTGCTCCAGCCGGGCCCGCAGCACCGGGTCCAGGCCCGCGAACCGGCCGAACGACGCGTCCAGCCGCCCGGCCAGCAGTTCTTCCGCCGCGCCGGTCAGACCGCTCTCGTAACGCGCCATCAGCTCGTGGTCCGGGGCGAGTTCACGGGCCCGGTGCAGGACGCGGCGCGCGGTGGCCGCGCCCCGGTAGTTGAGGTCGACCAACAGGGGCCTGGCCTGCCCGAAGGCGGCCAGCAGCTCGTCCTGCGCCTGCAGCACCCGTTGCGCGTACGGCACCAGCCGCTCACCGTCGGCCGTCAGCGTCACCTGCCGGGTGCTGCGCACGAACAGCTCGGCACCCAACTCCAGCTCCAGGCGCCGCACATCCCGGCTGAGCGCCTGCTGGGCGACGTAGAGCCGGGCGGCGGCTCGCGTGAAGTGCAGTTCCTCGGCGACGGCGAGGAAGGCACTCAGGAGGCGGGGGTCGAGACGACAGGGCGCGGACATTCGGCGAACCTACAACAGGACTTACAACACAGGTGCGTGAATCGGCGCGGAGTAGGTGTTGGACCCCTTGATCACCTACGGGCGACCGTGGTGCCCATGCCGCAACCGACCCCCGGGAAAGCCCCGTTGTTCACCGTCACCGCCGACACCCTCGTCGCCGTCGACTTCAGCCCCCGTACCGGCAACCGCCCGCCCGGTCCCTACCGCCGCCTTTTCGCCACCCCCGGCGCCCGCGCCTTCACTCTCGGGAATCTGCTGGCCCGGCTGCCCATGGGCATGTTCAGTGTGAGCGCGGTCGTGATGATCGCGGGTGCGCGCGGTTCGTACGCCCTCGCCGGCGCCGTCACCGCGACCGGCCTCGCGACGACGGCCCTGGTGGCCCCGTGGACCGCGCGGCTCGTCGACCGGCACGGCCAGGCCCGTATCGCCGTACCCGCCACGGTGATCGCGGCCCTCGGCTCCCTGGCCCTCCTGCTCTGCGTGCACTTCGACGCCCCCGCCTGGACCCTGTTCGCCTGCTATGCCGCCACCGCGACGACCCCGAACACCGGCGGCATGTCCCGCGCCCGCTGGGCCCATCTGCTGAAGGGCGACGACGGTGCGCTGCACACCGCGAACTCCTTCGAACAGGCCGCCGACGAGCTCTGTTTCATGCTGGGCCCGGTGCTCGCGGCCTTCCTCTGCGGGACGTTCTTCCCGGAGGCGGGCACGCTGGTCGGGGCGGTGCTGCTGCTGACCGGCATGCTGCTGTTCGCCGCGCAGCGCTCGACCGAGCCGCCCGTGCAGCGGCACGCTCGCGCCAGGTCCCCGTTCCGCGCGCCCGGCATGCCCCCGCTGCTTGCCGTCTGCCTGGCCATGGGCGCGGTGTTCGGCTCCATGGAGGTCGTCACGATCGCGTTCGCGGACGCACAGGGACACCGTTCGGCGGCGGGCGTCGCGCTCGCGCTGCAGGCAGCGGGTTCGTGCGCGGCGGGACTGCTGTACGGAGCCTTCAAGCCGCGCGGTTCCGCCGGCGCCCGCCTGCCCTGGTGCATCGCCGCGATGACCACCCTGATGACGCTCCCCCTCCTCGCCGCCGCCCTCACCGGCTCGCTCCTGCTGCTGGCCGGCGCGCTGCTGGTCGCGGGCATGGCGACCGCCCCGACCATGGTCACGACGATGACGCTGGTGCAGCAGCGCACCCCCGAGGGCCGCCTCAACGAGGGCATGACCCTCGCGGTGACCGGCCTGCTCGGCGGAATCGCCTGCGGCTCCGCGACCGGCGGCTGGCTGGTGGACCGCCTGTCCCCGACAGCGGGATTCGGAGTGCCGGTGACGGCGGCGGCCGCAGCGCTGCTGATCGCCGGTGCGCTGATGCGCCCCGTAAGGGGCGCGGGGAACTGCGCCGCCAGCCCCCACCGGCCCGCGGGTTGATAACGGCCCGTCCCGCGAAGCATTTCTCGCGCAAGCCATTGACGCACCCACAGCGCCCGCATACCTTCGCCCGTCGAAGCGCTTCGACGTCACGCATCGAATCGATTCGACGACCGAATCCCTCCGCCGCGTGACACCCCCGAATACCCATCCGGCTCTCCTGGAGGCACGGGATGTTGACGGCACGAAGGCGTGTGATGACGGTCACGGCCGCGCTCCTCGGCGGATCGCTGCTGGTCACGGCATGCGGCGGCTCGGGCAGCGGGTCCTCCGACGCCAAGACACTCAAGCTCTGGCACTTCGAGGGCCCCGACAGCGCGATGGGCGTGGCCTGGAACGAGGCGATCAAAGAGTTCGAGGCGAGGCATCCGGGCGTCAAGGTGAAGTTCGAGGAGAAGGGCTTCGAACAGATCCAGAAGACGGCGCCCATGATCCTGAACTCCTCGGACGTGCCCGACGTCATGGAGTACAGCAAGGGCAACGCGACCGCGGGCACCCTCGCGAAGCAGGGCCTGCTGACCGATCTGACGGCCGAGGCGACCAAGCGCGGCTGGGACAAGAAGCTCAGCGCGGGCGTCCGTACGACCAGCATGTACGACACGAACGGAGTCATGGGCTCCGGCAACTGGTACGGCGTGCCCAACTACGCCGAGTACACGATGGTCTACTACAACAAGGACCTCTTCAAGAAGTACGGGATCACCGAGCCGAAGACGTTCGACGAACTGACCGCCGCCATGGACAAGTTCGTCGCCAAGGGCGTCACCCCGCTCGCCAACGCGGGCGCCGAGTACATGGCCCAGCAGTACCTCTACCAGCTGGCCCTCTCCAAGGCCGACCGCTCCTGGGTCGACAAGTACCAGCTGTACAAGGGCAAGACCGACTTCCACGACCAGGCCTGGACGTACGGGGCCACCACCTTCGCCGACTGGGTGAAGAAGGGCTACATCAGCAAGAACTCCACCAGCACCAAATCCGAGGACGCGGGCGTGTCCTGGATCCAGGGCAAGGCGCCGATCCTCTTCTCCGGCAGCTGGTGGTACGGCCGCTTCCAGCGGGAGGCCAAGTTCGACTGGGACACCACCCTGTGGCCCGGCTCGAATCTGACCCCGGGCTCCGGCGGGAACATCTGGGTGGTCCCCAAGAACGCCAAGAACAAGGACCTGGCCTACGACTTCATCGACATCACCATGTCGAAGAAGATCCAGAACCTGCTCGGCAACAAGGGCGGCGTCCCGGTCGCGGCCGACGCCTCCGCCATCACGGACCCGAAGTCCAAGCAGCTCATCGCCAACTTCAACACCCTCAGCGGACGTGACAGCCTGGCCTTCTACCCGGACTGGCCGGTGAACGGCTTCTACGACGTCCTCACCTCCGAGACGCAGAAGCTGATGACGGGCAGCGAGAAACCGGACGCCTACCTCAGCGCACTGCAGCAGGCCTACGACAAGGGCGCGCCGACGAAATGACGGTGACCGTCGAACGGGGTGCGCGGGCCGCCGGCAAGCACCCGGACACCGGCCCGCGCCGCCCCCGTACCCGCGACTCGTACGCCCTGTTCCTGCTCCCCGGCATCCTGGCCTTCACGGCGATCATCGTCGTCCCGTTCCTGATGAACACGGGCGTGAGCTTCACCCAGTGGCAGGGCATCGGCAGCCCCAAGTGGACCGGTCTCGCCAACTACCGCGAGCTGATGGACGATGCGGAGTTCTGGGCGTCGTTCCGGCACAGCCTGTTCATGGTCGTCGCCATGGCGGCCGTACCGACGATGATCGGTCTCGTCCTGGCGGCCGCGCTGTTCGACTACATCGGCAAGCACTTCGGATCCCGGTGGGCCGCGGTGCTGCGTGCCTGCTTCTACCTCCCGCAGGTACTGCCGATCGCGGTCGCCGGCATCGTCTGGAGCTGGATCCTCGCCCCCGACAACGGCTCCCTCAACGAACTGCTGAAGGCGGTCGGGCTGGGCTCCTGGCAGCAGGACTGGCTCGGCGACCCCGACATCGCGCTGTACAGCGTCATGGGGGTCATGGTCTGGGTGCAGATCGGGTTCCCGCTGGTCGTCTTCATGGCGGGCCTGCAGCGCGTCGACCCGCAGCTGTACGAGGCGGCCGAGCTGGACGGCGCGGGCTGGTGGCGCCGCTTCTGGCACATCACACTGCCGCAGATCCGCCCGGAGATCTACGTGGTCCTGACCTGGTGCACGATCGCCGCGCTCAAGGTTTTCGGCGCGGTGTACGTGCTGACCAAGGGCGGTCCGGGGGGAGCGACCGACGTGCCGTCCTACTTCTCCTTCTCCACCTTCTTCGAGAAGACCCAGGTCGGCTACGGCGCCGCGATCTCCACGATCCTCACGGTGATCATCCTGGTGCTCTCCCTCGTCCTCCTGAAGCTCCAGACCCGCGACGAGGAAGGGGACCGCGCATGACGACCTCCCTGCGCCGCTACCCGGTGCTGATCGCGCTGTGCATCGCGGCCCTGTTCATGGTGGTGCCGTTCCTGATCGTCGCCGTCAACGCGTTCAAATCGCCGGCCGAGTACTCCCAGAACGGCCCGCTCAGCCTGCCCGAGGGGCTGTATCTGGACGGTCTCAAGAGCTTCTGGCAGCGCGTCGACTTCGGCCAGAAGCTGGTCAACTCGGTGCTGATCAGCGGCTCGGTGGCCGTGCTCGCGGTGATCCTCTCCGTCCTCAACGCGTACGCCATCGGGATCGGCCGGATCAAGGGCCGCACCTGGGTCCTGGCCTTCTTCGTGCTCGCCAACATGCTGCCCCAGGAGGCGCTGGTCTACCCGGTCTACTACCTGAGCAAGCAGACCGGTCTGTACGACACCAGGCTGAGCGTGATCATCGTCTTCACGGTGATCCAGGCGGCCTTCGGTACCTATCTGCTCTCGTCGGTCCTGGGCCAGTTCCCCCGAGAGATCATCGAGGCGGCCCGCATCGACGGTGCGAACAGGTGGCAGGTGCTGTGGCGGATCGTCGTCCCGGTCAGCCGGCCGACCATCGGCGTGCTCCTGGTCTTCTTCTTCATCTGGACCTGGAACGAGTTCCTGCTTCCCCTGGTGATGCTGATCTCCAACGACAACCAGACGGTGTCGGTGGCCCTCGGCGTCCTCCAGGGCCAGCGCCTGATGGACGCCACGATGACCAATGCGGCGGCCCTGCTCGGCGTCCTCCCGGCGATCGTGTTCTTCCTCGTCTTCCAACGGACCCTCACCCGCGGCATCGCCGTAGGTGCTGTGAAGTAAGGACCCCCCACGTGAAGTTCACCGATGGTTACTGGCTGCTGCGCGAGGGAGTCACCGCGGCCCACCCCGTCGAGGTCCTCGACGTCAGCGCCACTGGGGGCACCCCCTCTGGGGGAGGCTCGCTGGAGATCCATGCGCCGACCCAGCCCATCCGCCACCGCGGCGACCTGCTGAAGGGACCGGTCGTGACGATCAGCGCGCACACCCCGATGCCCGACGTCATCGGCCTCACCTTCACCCACTTCGAGGGCGAGCAGTCACGCGGCCCTGAATTCGACATCAGCGGACAGGAGTTCGCCCCACAGGTCGGGTACGACGAGGAGCACGCGACCCTCACCTCCGGCGCGCTGTCGGTCCGAGTGGCCCGCACCGGCCCCTGGCATGTCGACTTCCTCGCCGACGGCCGCATCCTCACCTCCAGCGGCCCCAAGGGCATGGGCATCATGCGGAACGCGGAGGGGGCGCACTACCTGCGGGAACAGCTGGGCCTCGGGGTCGGTACGTCCGTCTACGGCCTCGGCGAGCGCTTCGGCCCGCTCGTCAAGAACGGCCAGGTCGTCGACATCTGGAACGCCGACGGCGGCACGGCCACCGAACAGGCCTACAAGAACGTCCCGTTCTATCTGACGGACGGGGGCTACGGCGTCTTCGTCGACCACCCGGGCAAGGTGTCCTTCGAGGTCGGCTCGGAGGCGGTGTCCCGGGTCCAGTTCAGCGCGGAGACGCAGGAGCTGACGTACTACGTCATCTACGGCCCCGGTCCCAAGGAGATCCTCCGCAAGTACACGGCCCTCACCGGCCGCCCGGCCCTGCCGCCCGCCTGGTCGTTCGGCCTGTGGCTGTCGACGTCCTTCACGACCTCGTACGACGAGGAGACGGTGACGTCCTTCATCGAGGGCATGCGGGAGCGTGAACTCCCGCTCTCCGTCTTCCACTTCGACTGCTTCTGGATGCGGGAGTTCCAGTGGTGCGACTTCGAGTGGGACCCGCGGGTCTTCCCGGACCCGGAGGGAATGCTGGCCAGGCTGAAGGCACGCGGCCTGCGCGTGTGCGTGTGGATCAACCCGTACATCGCCCAGCGCTCGCCCCTGTTCGCTGAGGGCAAGGCGCTCGGCCATCTGCTGAAGCGGCCCGACGGAAGCGTCTGGCAGTGGGACATGTGGCAGCCGGGCATGGCGCTGGTCGACTTCACCAGCCCGGCCGCCCGCGACTGGTACGCCTCGAAGCTGGAGGCGCTGCTCGCGCAGGGCGTCGACTGCTTCAAGACCGACTTCGGCGAGCGGGTGCCGGTGGACGTGGCGTGGTCCGACGGCTCCGACCCGGAGCGGATGCACAACTACTACACGTACCTTTACAACCGCACCGTCTTCGACGTGCTGCGCAAGCACCGCGGCGAGGGCGAGGCCGTGCTCTTCGCCCGCTCGGCGACGGCCGGCAGCCAGAAGTTCCCCGTGCACTGGGGCGGCGACTGCGAGGCGACCTACGAGTCGATGGCCGAGTCGCTGCGCGGCGGCCTTTCGCTGGGCCTGTCCGGCTTCGGCTACTGGAGCCATGACATCGGCGGTTTCGAGGGCACCCCGACCCCCGCCCTGTTCAAGCGGTGGCTGGCCTTCGGGCTGCTGTCCTCCCACAGCCGGCTGCACGGCAGCTCCTCGTACCGCGTGCCCTGGCTGTTCGACGAGGAGTCCGTGGACGTGCTGCGCCAGTTCACCCGGCTGAAGCTGCAGCTCATGCCGTATCTGTACGAGGCCGCGCGCACCGCCCACACCGAGGGCGTGCCGATGATGCGGGCGATGGTGCTGGAGTTCCCGGACGATCCGGGGTGCGCGCATCTGGAGCGGCAGTACATGCTGGGGCCGGATCTGCTGGTCGCACCGGTGTTCGACGACGAGGGGGATGTGTCCTACTACGTGCCCGAGGGCACCTGGACGCACTTCCTGAGCGGGCGGACGGTGACCGGGCCGCGCTGGGTGCGCGAGCGGCACGGCTTCCTGAGCGTGCCCCTGCTGGTACGGCCGGGGACGGTGATCCCGGTGGGCGCGGTGGCCGACCGGCCCGACTACGACCATGCCGACGGGGTCACCCTGCGAACCTACGACCTGGAGCGGGGCACTCAGGTGACGGTGCCGGTGGGGGACGTGACCTTCACCGTCGTACGGGAAGGCGACACGCTGCGGGCCTCGTGCAGTGAGCCGGTGGCCGAGTGGAGTCTGGCCGCCGGGGAGCGGTCGGCGCGGGCGCAGGCGGGTACCGGGTTCCTCTCCCTGGAGCTGGGCTGATGGTGAAGATCACCGATGTGGCGCGGCACGCCGGGGTCTCCCCCAGCACCGTCTCCTACGCGCTCAGCGGCAAGCGCCCGATCTCCGAGGAGACCCGGCAGCGGGTCGAGGCGGCCGCCCGCGAGCTGGGCTACCGGCCGCACGCGGGCGCCCGCGCCCTGGCCAGCAGCCGGTCGAACGTCCTGGCTCTCGTGATCCCCTTACGGGCGGGCATCCATGTCCCGGTGGTGATGCAGTTCGCGGTGTCGGTGGTGACGACGGCTCGCAAGCACGACCACGACGTGCTGCTGCTGACGCAGGAGGAGGGCGAGGACGGCCTCAGGCGGGTGGCGGACACGGCGCTGGTCGACGCGCTGATCGTGATGGACGTCCAGCTCCGTGAGCCCCGGCTGCCGTTGCTGCGCTCGCTGGAACGGCCGTCCGTGCTGATCGGCTTCCCGGCCGACTCCGAGGGCCTGACCTGCATCGACCTCGACTTCAAGGCGGCCGGCGAGGCGTGCGTGGAGCATCTGGCGCGGCTCGGGCACCGGGTGGTGGCGCTGGTCGGCTCGCCGCCGGAGGTGTACGTACGGCAGACCGCGTTCGCCCAGCGGGTGGTGCAGGGCTTCACGGCCGCCGCCGACCGCAGCGGGCTGTCCTCCTCCGTGCACCCCTGCGAGGCCTCGCCCGCGGCCGCCCGGCTGGTGGCCGGGCAACTCCTGCGCGAACACCCCGCGTTGACGGGAGTGGTCGTCCACAACGAGCCGATCCTCGAACCGCTCATCGAGGCCTTCGAGCAGCTCGGCCTGCGGGTCCCCGGCGACCTCTCCGTCACCGCCATCTGCCCCGACGAACTCGCCGAGTCCGTCCGCGTACCGGTCACCTCCGTCGCCCTGCCGTCCGCCGAGGTGGGCGAGCGGGCGGTGGAGCTCCTGATGAAGAAGCTGGGCGGCAGCACCGTACCCGAGGCGACGCTGCTGCCACCGCGGCTGACGGAGCGGGCGAGCACCGCGCCGCGTAACGCCTGACCAACCCCTGTGTGCAAGGCCCTACTCGAAGGAGCCGTGACTTGAAAGGCAAGCGCAGAAAACAGAGAACCACGCTGCTGGCGGCCCTGACCCTGATCGCCGGTCTGGGCGCCACCCTCCCCGCCCACGCCGACGACCCCGTCTACCCGTTCCGCGACCCGAATCTCCCGGTGCACGCCCGCGTCCTGGACCTGCTCTCCCGCCTCACCCTCGACGAGAAGATCTCCCTCCTCCACCAGTACGAGCCCGCCATCCCCCGCCTCGGCATCCAGTCCTTCCGCACCGGCACCGAGGCCCTGCACGGCGTGGCCTGGCTCGGCAGGACGACCGTGTTTCCGCAGGCCGTCGGCCTTGCCTCCACCTGGGATCCGACCCTGCTCCGCCAGGTCGGCTCGGCGGTCGGCGACGAGGCACGCGGCTTCCAGCAGACCCGCCCCGCGGGTTGGGGCCTCAACCTGTGGGCTCCCGTGGTCAACCTGCTGCGCGACCCGCGCTGGGGCCGCAACGAGGAGGGCTACTCCGAGGACCCGTATCTGACCGGCGCCATCTCCACGGCGTACGGCACGGGCCTGACGGGAGGCGACCCGGACCACCTCAAGACGGCCCCGACGATCAAGCACTTCCTCGCCAACAACAACGAGGAGCACCGCGACACCACGAGTTCCGAACTGCGCCCGCGCGTACTGAAGGAGTACGACGAGCAGGCCTTCAAGCCCGCGGTCGCGGCCGACGCGGCGACCGGCGTGATGACCTCGTACAACCTGGTCAACGGCCGTCCGAACACGGTGAATCCGGCCCTCGACGACACCGTCCGCACCTGGACCTCGAAGGATCTGCTGAATGTGACGGACGCCGCGGCGCCCGGGAACCTGGTCGGCAGCCAGCAGTACTACGGCACCCAGGCCGAGGCGGACGCGGCGGCACTGAAGGCGGGCGTCGACAGCTTCACCGCCGACGACGCGGACTCCGGCCCGACGACCTCGGCGGTCAAGTCGGCTCTTTCCACCGGCCTGTTGAAGGAGTCGGACGTCGACAAGGCGGCGAAAGACGTACTGAGCATCCGCGTCCGCCTCGGCGAGTTCGACCCCGGCGGCGGCAGGTACGGCTCCATCGACGCGTCGGTCATCGACAGCCCCGCCCACCGCGCCCTGGCCCGCAAGGCCGCCACCGAGTCGGCGGTCCTGCTGAAGAACGACGGCGCGCTGCCGCTGAAGAAGACGGGCAGTGCCGCCGTCGTCGGCCCCCTCGCCGACACCCTCTACACCGACTGGTACTCCGGCACCCTCCCCTACGCCGTCACCCCGAAGGACGGCATCGAGTCCAAGCTCGGCACCTCGGTCGCGAGCAGCGAGGGCGTGGACCGGATCGCCCTGAAGGACACGGCGACCGGCAAGTACGTGACGGCGGGCGCGGGCGAGGCGGGCGCGCCCCTGAAGGAGACGACGGATTCCGGTACGGGAGCCCAGTTCGACGTCTTCGACTGGGGCTCGGGCATCGTGACCCTGCGCTCCGCGGCGAACGGAAAGTACGTCGGCTACAACTGGTCGAACTTCGTCAACGACCAGAAGCAGCCGAACGGTTGGTTCGTACAGCAGCAGTTCAAGCTGGAGCGCCAGGACGACGGCACGTACCTGCTCCGCTACGCCGGCTACGAGACCTCCGAGTCCTGGTGGTCGAACCCGGTCTACCTGGGCCCGACGGGCACGGACGGCACCCTCGGCCTGGTCGCCAAGGACCAGGCGGCCCACTACACCAAGGACGTGGTCCGCAGCGGTGTCGAGGAGGCCGTCGCCGCGGTCAAGGGCAAGGACCAGGCCGTCGTGGTGGTCGGCTCGGACCCGTCCATCAACGGCCGCGAGGCCCACGACCGGACGGACCTGGCCCTGGCTCCGACGCAGGAGGCCCTGGTCAAGGCGGTGCGGGCGGCCAACCCGCACACGGTCGTGATCGTCGAGAACAGCTACCCGACCACGCTGGGCTCCTTGCAGAAGGAGGTCCCCGCGCTGCTGTGGACCACCCACGCGGGCCAGGAGACCGGCAACGCCCTCGCCGACCTCCTCTACGGCGACGCCAACCCGTCGGGCCGCCTCACCCAGACCTGGTACCGGTCCGACGCCGACCTCCCGTCGATCCTCGACTACGACATCATCAAGTCCGACCGCACCTACCAGTACTTCACGGGACAGGCGCTCTATCCCTTCGGCTACGGCCTCTCGTACACGACCTTCGCGTACTCCGGTCTGCGGCGGGTCGGCGACGGCTACGAGGTCGCGGTCACCAACACCGGCAGCCGGGCGGGCGCGGAGGTCGTCCAGCTCTACACCCACCAGCGCACCTCCCGCGACAAACAGCCGCTCAAGCAGCTCAAGTCCTTCCAGCGGGTGTCGCTGAAGCCGGGTGAGACGAGGACGGTGCGGCTGAAGGCACGGCCCTCGGACCTGGCGCACTGGGACGTCACCCGCTCCAAGTGGGTGGTGGAGAGCGGCACTTACGACGTCCTGGTGGGCGCGTCGTCCTCCGATGTCCGCGCCCGTACGTCCTGGCAGGTGAAGGGCGAGACCATCCCGCCCCGCGACCTGTCGGAGACGACCCGCGCGGAGAACTTCGACGACTACTCCGCCGGCATCGCTCTCGTCGACGAGTCCAAGGCGAGCGGTACGGCGGTGTCGGCGGCCTCCGACGGCGCGTGGCTGAAGTTCGCGGACACCCGGCCGGTCCCGGGTGCGGGCGAGTTCGACGCACGGGTCGCCGGGACCTCGCCCGGCACAGTGGAGGTGCGGCTCGGCTCACCTACCGGCACCCTCGTCGGCACCGCACACTTCGCGGGCACGTCGTCGCCGTACGACTACACCACGGTGACCGCGAAGCTGTCGGGCCCGACGAAGGGCCGTACGGACGTCTATCTGGTCCTGAGCAAGGGCGTTCGCCTGTCGACGTTCACCCTGCGCTGAGCCCCCAGGCGAGCCCGAGCCGGTAGGCGGCGCAGAGGTTCACATCGAGGAGGTAGGCCCCGGCGGCACCGCACTGCGCGGTGCCGCTGCCGGGGTCGACCGGCTGCCCGTGCCCCATGCCGGTGATGCTGTACGTCTCGACGGCGGTGTTCCCTGCCGGGTCCCGGAAGACCTGGTGGGGGTAGCCGGCGACGGTGTCGCTGACGTCCGCGGTCTGGTCGGCCCCGTGCACATCGGTCCACTGCTTCATCAGGTCGGTCATGTTGACGGGCTTGACGGTGTAGTCGGCGCTGCCCTGGAAGACGGTGAGCGTGGGCCAGGGGCCGGTGTAGCCCGGCCGGGCGGCACGCACCCGGTCGCCCCACTGCTTCGCCGTCTGCGTGGCACCGACGTACATGCACACATACGGCGACCCGGCGGCCTGCGCGCATCCGTACGGCAACCCGGCGACGATCCCGCCCGCGGCGAACTTCTCCGGGTAGTCCGCCATCATCACGGCGGTCATGCCACCGCCGGCGGACAGCCCGGTGACGTACACGCGCGAAACGTCGCCGCCGATGTCGGTGAGCTGCCGGTCCACCATCTGCGCGACGCTCGCGGCCTCGCCCTGGCCGCGATCGATGTCCCCGCTCTGGAACCAGTCGAAGCAGTTCGAGGCGTTGTTGCTGCTCTGCTGCTGCGGCAGCACCACGGAGAACCCCCACCGGTCGGCGAGCTGGAGCCAGCCGCTGCCGGTGCCGTAGCCGGATGCGTCCTGTGTGCAGCCGTGCAGGGCGACGACGACGGGCCGCCCGGCGGGCAGCCCGTCGGGCACGTACCGGAACATGCGCAGGGCGCCGGGGTTGGAGCCGAAGCCGGTGACTTCCTGGAGGGAGGCGGCGGACGCCCTGCCCGGGGTGAGGAAGGCGGCGATCAGGGCGACCAGGAGGGTCGCGAGGACGGTGCTGTGACGTGCGGCTCTGGTCTGGGTCATGGGGAGGGACCGTAGAAGCGTGAACGGTCCCTCGACATGTGGTGCGGCACCACATCGGGCGCCGTGGTTGTGGGACGCCGTGCAGGGCCCTCAGGCCGGGACCGGGTTTGCGGCTCCGTCGGCGCGGCGCTCGCGCAGAAGGCCGCGGGCCACTTCCACAGGCCGGAGCTGTCCTCGGTCGCGGTGCGGGCGGAGGCCCCGTCGACGCGGGCGGCGAGGGGCTCGTCGGGAGGGGACGTCAGGATGCCGGCGATGCCGACAGCGGCGATCCGCACCCTGTGGTCGTCGGACTCGAAAGCCCCGGCGCAGGCCCATCCGTCCTCCCAGAGGTCGCTCCACGCTCCGGTGGCGCGGTGGCAGTCGGTGACCTGGCCGGTCCCGGGCATGCCGGTGAGTTCGGCGTGGGCCTGGACGATGCCGTGGCGGGCAAGTCGGAGTCGTACTTCTCGAAGTAGGGGCCGGACTGGTCCCGCACGGTCTGGTTCCCCCCAGTCGCCGGTCGCGATCACCACGACAAAGCCCCGCCGCTCGGAAGCGACGGGGCCTTGCCCACATGGGATGAGTGGAGATGGCGGGAATCGAACCCGCGTCCAACGGTGCAGAATCAGGGCTTCTCCGTGTGCAGTTCGCTGCGATTTTCTCGGCCCCGGCGATCACGCGAACAAGTCGCCGACGGGCCCAGTCACTGTTTGATTTCCCTCTTCACCCCGTGACCGGGATCAAGGTTTAGTCCCCTAGCTGATGCCAGGATCCGGGTCGGGAACAGCCCCGGGCTGACACTCCCATTAAGGAGCTATTCGATCACTACCTGATCAGGCAGCGAGAGCGAAAAGCTCGGGAGAATCGCTCTTGGAATTGGCGATTATTTTTTGCGACATATGGTTTACGAGATCATTGCCGCTTCCTCGACACGCTTCCCCTGTTTCGACAGCCGCTGTCGAAACCGATCATCCCCATGTTGTGTTTTCAATGCTCACACCGGGTTCAACCGGTGTTGAGGCCATCGTACAGAACCAACGAGGGCGGATGCCACCGTATTCCCGGGCTACACTCCGCGCTGCTTCCGCTTCGCCGCCGCGATCGCCCGGTCCGACTCCCGCCGGTCCTGCTTCTCCCGCAGGGTCTGGCGCTTGTCGTACTCCTTCTTGCCTCGTGCGAGGGCGATCTCGGCCTTCGCACGGCCGTCCTTGAAGTACAGGGCGAGGGGCACGATCGTGTGACCCGTCTCCTGCGCCTTGGACTCCAGCTTGTCGATCTCCTCGCGGTGCAGCAGCAGCTTGCGCTTGCGGCGCGCGGAGTGGTTGGTCCAGCTGCCCTGGTGATACTCCGGGATGTGGGCGTTGTGCAGCCACGCCTCACCCCGGTCGATCTGGACGAAGCCGTCGGTCAGCGAGGTGCGACCTTCGCGCAGCGACTTGACCTCGGTGCCGGTCAGCACGAGGCCGGCCTCGTAGGTGTCGACGATCGCGTAGTCGTGCCGGGCCTTCTTGTTCTGGGCGACGATCTTGCGCTTGCCGCCCTTCTCGCCGTCCCTGGCCTTCGCGGCCGCCCCGCCCTGCTTGGGCTGGGACTCCTTCGGTACGTACATTCCCTTGCTCATAGTGCCGTCCATTTTCGCACTACGCAGGGGTGTCCGGGCCAGCCCTTTAACGGCTGTCTAGTCGGCGTCGCCCAGTCCGTCGAGCACGGTCTCGGCGCGCTCGACGGCCGCCTGGCCCGGCGAGGTGACGTCCAGGTCGGGGGTGATGCCCCGGCCGTCGACGCTGCGACCGGAGGGAGTGCGGTAGTGCCCGACGGTCAGTTCCGCGACGGAGCCGCCGGGGAGCTGCCTCGGCATCTGGACCGAGCCCTTGCCGAAGGTGCGGGAGCCCACGACGACCGCACGGCCACGGTCCTGGAGGGCGCCGGTGAGGAGCTCGGCCGCGCTCATGGTCCCGCCGTCGACGAGCACGACCAGGGGTCTGGTGGTGTCGCCGCCGGGAGCGGCATGCAGGGCCTGCTGCTCGCCGTCGACGTCGTACGTGGCGACGAGGCCGCCGTCGAGGAAGGCGGAGGCGGTGGTCACGGCCTCGGTGACCAGGCCGCCGGAGTTGGCGCGCAGGTCGAGGATGATCCCGGCGCCGGCGGGGGCCCGCCGTACGGCGGCGCGGACGACGTCGCCGGAGCCCTTGGTGAACGCGGCGATCCTGATCACGGTGACCCCGTCGGCGAGCTTTCGGACGGTGACCGAATCGGTGGACAGATGGGCGCGGCGCAAGGTCTCGATCCACGCGCGCGTGCCGCGCTGCAGGCCCAGCCGCACCGCCGTACCGGCGGCCGCGTCGGTGGCGTCGCCGCGCAGTAACGACACGACCTCGGTGACGGGCTGCCCGTCGACTTTCTCACCGTCGATGCTGCGCAGCCGGTCGCCCTTGCGGATACCGGCGGCGGCCGCGGGCGAGTCGGCGGCCACCTTGGTCACCTCGATACGGCCGTCCCCCTCGCGCCTGGCCCACAGGCCGACGCCGGTGTACTGGCCGTCGAGGGCCTCCTCGAACTCCTGGTACTCGCCCTCGGAGTAGACGGCGCCCCAGCGGTCGCCGCTGCGGCTGACCGCGCGCTCGGCGGCCTCCATCGGGGACTTGCCGTCGGCCATGGCCTCCTCGGCCGCCTTCGCCACGTCCTCGTGATGACCGGCGGGCACGGCCGAACGGGCCGCGCCTGACGAGGATTTCCGGTCGCCCTCGGAGAAGGAGCCGGTCGCCGCGCCGGCGACGAGCACGCTCGCGAAGACCAATGTCAGGACGGCCCCGCGGCGAATGCGGCGGGGCTGGCAGAACAGGTCACGACCTGACATGCCGGTGAGTCTAGGACAACGCGAAGGGCCGCACGGCCGGTTGACCGTACGGCCCTCTTGGCATGCGTCACACCTTCAGGTACTTGCGCAGCGCGAAGAACGCGGCAAGCGCAGGCATCAGCAGACTCGTGGCAAGGATGAGCGGCAGCTTGGTCAACACCGCGTCCCAGCCGATGAAGTTGATCAGATTGAGCTTGTGGGACAGGGCCAGACCGTGGTCGATGATGAAATACCGCGCGACCACCAGGAATGCGCAGGCGACCGTCCCGCCGATGAGCCCGGCGACCGCCGCCTCCATGATGAACGGCGCCTGGATGTAGAAGCCCGAGGCGCCGACCAGGCGCATGATCCCGGTCTCGCGCCGCCGGCTGAACGCGGACACCCGCACGGTGTTGACGATCAGCATCAGCGCGACCACGAGCATCAGTGCCATCACGGCCCGCGCGGCCCAGTTCATACCGTTGAGAAGCCCGAACAGGTTGTCCAGAATGCCCTTTTGGTCCTGAACGGACTGCACACCGTCACGCCCGTCGAAGGCGGTCGCGATGACCTGGTACTTCTCCGGGTTCTTCAGCTTGATCCGGTACGACTCCTGCATCTGGTCCGGCGTGAGGGAACTGGCCAGTGGGGAGTCGCCGAACTGCTGCTTGTAGTGCTTGTACGCATCGTCCTGCGACTCGTAGGTGACCTTCTGGACGACCGTGGTCATCTTCTCCAGGTCGGAGAGGATCTGCTTCTTCTGGTCGTCGGTGACCGCACCCTTGGCACAGTTGGGGTCGGACTCGGCGTCGCTCTTGTTGCAGAGGAAGATCGAGACGTTGACCTTGTCGTACCAGTAGCCCTTCATGGTGCTGACCTGGTCGCTCATGAGGAGCGACCCGCCGAACAGGGCCAGGGACAGGGCGACGGAGACGATGACCGCGAAGGTCATGGTCAGGTTGCGGCGGAGACCGACACCGATCTCGGAGAGTACGAACTGTGCGCGCATGGCGACTGGTTGAGCCTTTCCGTGGACGTGGCGGTCAGTGCTGGTAGCCGTAGACGCCGCGTGCCTGGTCGCGGACGAGGCGGCCCTTCTCCAGCTCGATGACGCGCTTGCGCATCTGGTCCACGATGTTCTGGTCGTGCGTCGCCATCACCACGGTGGTGCCGGTCCGGTTGATCCGGTCGAGCAGCTTCATGATGCCGACGGAGGTCTGCGGGTCGAGGTTTCCGGTCGGCTCGTCCGCGATGAGCAGTTTGGGCCGGTTGACGAAGGCGCGCGCGATGGCCACGCGCTGCTGTTCACCACCGGACAACTCACCGGGCATCCGATCCTCTTTCCCGCCCAGCCCGACGAGGTCGAGCACCTGCGGCACGGACTTGCGGATCTCGCCCTTCGACTTGCCGATGACCTCCTGCGCGAAGGCGACGTTCTCCGCCACCGTCTTGTTCGGCAGCAGGCGGAAGTCCTGGAACACCGTCCCCAACTGGCGCCGCATCTGCGGCACCTTCCAGTTGGACAGGCGCGCGAGGTCCTTGCCCAGAACGTGCACCTGACCGTGGCTGCACCGCTCCTCGCGGAGGATCAGCCGCAGAAAGGTGGACTTTCCGGAGCCCGAGGACCCCACGAGGAACACGAACTCGCCCTTCTCCACTTCCAGGGACACATCCCTGAGTGCAGGACGGGTCTGCTTGGGGTAGACCTTGGAGACGTTGTCGAATCGGATCACGGATGCACCACGGGTCGCCGGGGGTAGATGAGCGTGACCATACGCGAGTCGGGTGCACAAGCGCAGGCGGCGGTTGCGCTTCAGAGCGACTTGTGCCCTTTTGTGCCGGTAAGCCCAGCGGCCTTTAAGGGGCGCGCGGAACTGCGCGACAAGCCCCCACCGGCCCGCAGCCGCGAGACAACTCTCACACGCCCCCTCAGGCGTCCCCGCGCAGCCTCCGGGAGGAACCCGCGCGACCTCCGGAGGAACCTGGCACAGTAGAGAGGGGAACGTTCGGCAACCACAAACCGTTCTCCCAGTGGAACGTATTCGCAAGGAGGGCGAGCGCATGACGTACGACCGGCTGGTGTGCGCAAACTGCGCGGCGCCCGTGAGCGAGGGCCGGTGCCCCGTGTGCCGTGCGAACCGCGAGCGGCTGCAGCAGGAGAACTTCTTCGCGGGGCTCAACCCCATGGCGCTGATCGCACTGCTGGCAGTGCTGATCGCGGCGGTGGCGCTACTGGCGCACCAGACCGCGTAAGACGCGTCACAGGGGCACTGAGACGCCCGAGGGGCCCGGAGCGATGCACGCTCCGGGCCCCTCGTCGTACGTGGTCGCACACATTGCGTGTGCACACGGCTACCGTCAGGCAGCCGCACCGCCACGGCCGCCCACGAGGCGCGGCAGAATGCGGAAGCCGACGCCACCGGCGATCATGGTGGCGGCACCGATGATCAGGAAGGTCGTCTGGCCGGCACCGGTCTCGGCGAGCTGCTGACCGTTGCCCTTGGTCTGGGTCGCGGTGTTCGAGCCGGTGTCCGTGAGGACCGAGGAGCCCTGGTCCTGGGTGGAAGTGCCGGTGTTGCCGTCGGGGTTGGTGTTGGAGTTGCCACCACCGTTGTGCCCGTGGCCGTTGCCGCTGCCACCCGAGTTGCCGTTGCCGCCACCCGTGGTGCTGCCGCCGGTCGTGGCACCACCCGTGGTGCTGCCGCCACCCGTGGTGTCACCGCCGGTGGTGCTGCCACCACCCGTGGTGCTGCCACCGCCAGTGGTGCTGCCGCCGGTGGTCGCACCGCCCGTGGTGTCACCGCCCGTCGTCGCACCGCCGGTCGTGGCACCGCCCGTGGTGTCACCGCCCGTGGTGCCGCCACCGATCACGCCACCGATCACGCCACCCGTGGTGTCACCGCCGGTGGTCGCACCGCCCGTGGTGTCACCGCCCGTCGTCGCACCACCCGTGGTGTCACCGCCGGTCGTCGCACCGCCGGTCGTCGCACCGCCCGTCGTGCTGCCACCCGTGGTACCGCCGGGGTCGCAGGTCGGGTCGATGACGATGTCGCACGGGCCACCGCCCGTACCCCCGGTGTCGTCGCCGCCGGTGTTGACACCCACGTTGACACCGGCCACGTTCACGTCGATACCCGCCGCGGAAGCGGCACCGGCGGCGGTCAGCGAGGCACCGGCGGCGATCACTGCGCCAGCGGCCACCCGCGCGACGCGGAGCCGCGTCTTCTTCGTCATAAGGTTGCTACCCCCAGTAGCTCATCGTCATTGAGGCGGCGCTCGGGGGCCGTGATCGACGGAGGTGACTACGCTGCAAAATTCCCCCGGTTCACATGCGCCCCAGAGATACGCATGCCGCGCTTCACCATTCCCATTTTTCAAAGCAACGTCAAGGGCATTGCGTGCGCAATGTCCACTTGCGGGTTGTTTACAGCGAGTTGGAACCTGTGAGTGTGATGTAAAACCCAGACAAACAGCAACTGCCGCCCGTAGGGCGGCAGTTGGCAAGTCGACAAAGTTACTTCTCTTGCTGCTTGCGCCAGCGAATACCCGCCTCGATGAAGCCGTCGATCTCACCGTTGAACACGGCCTCGGGGTTGCCGACTTCGAATTCGGTGCGCAGGTCCTTGACCATCTGGTATGGGTGCAGGACGTACGAACGCATCTGGTTGCCCCAGGAGCTGCCGCCGTCCTTGAGGGCGTCCATCTTGGCCCGCTCCTCCTGACGCTGCCGCTCCAGCAGCTTCGCCTGGAGAACGTTCATGGCGGTCGCCTTGTTCTGGATCTGCGACCGCTCGTTCTGGCAGGAGACGACGATGCCGGTGGGGAGGTGGGTGAGGCGCACCGCGGAGTCGGTGGTGTTGACGCCCTGGCCGCCGGGGCCGGAGGACCGGTACACGTCCACGCGCAGCTCGGACTCGTCGATCTCGATGTGGTCGGTCTGCTCGACCACGGGAAGCACCTCGACGCCCGCGAAGGAGGTCTGGCGCCGCCCCTGGTTGTCGAAGGGCGAGATGCGCACGAGCCGGTGGGTGCCCTGCTCGACCGAGAGAGTGCCGTAGGCGTACGGCACCTGCACGGCGAAGGTGGTCGACTTGATGCCGGCCTCTTCCGCGTACGAGGTCTCGATGAGCTCGGTCTTGTAGCCCTTCTGCTCCGCCCAGCGCAGATACATCCGCTGCAGCTTCTCCGCGAAGTCGGCGGCGTCCACGCCACCGGCCTCGGCGCGGATGTTGACGAGCGCCTCACGGGAGTCGTACTCACCGCTCAGAAGCGTGCGGACCTCCATCTCGTCCAGCGCCTTCTTGACGGCGGCGAGCTCGGACTCGGCCTCGGCCCGGGTGTCCGGGTCGTCCTCCTCCTCGGCCATCTCGAAGAGCACGGCGAGATCGTCGATCCGCCCGCGCAGCGCCTCGGCCTTCCTGACCTCGGCCTGCAGGTGGCTCAGCTTGCTGGTGATCTTCTGCGCCTCGTCCGGGTTGTCCCACAGGGACGGCGCGGCCGCCTGCTCCTCGAGCACGGCGATGTCTGCCCTCAGCTTGTCGAGGTCCAGAACGGCCTCGATCGACTCCATGGTCGAGGAGAGGGACTTGAGCTCTTCGGATACATCGACGACTGCCACGCCTCCAGCGTAACGGCTCCGCCAAGCGGTGAGTGTCCGGCTACGGCACCGCGGCACCCGCAAGCGCGGGCAGGCGAACCACCCTGGTCACGGCGAAGCCGGTGCCGAGTGCTTCGAGTCCTGCGGAGTCGCCCCCGCGTCGTCCCCCGAGGTCGCCAGCCACGTCCCCACCCCGGCCGCCGCCACCAGCAGCGCCGCGGCCGCCCCCAGCACCATCCGGCGACGGCGCGTCACGGCGCGGTGCCGTGCGGAGCCCGGACGTGGTGCGCCCGCCGGCCGCGGCACCCGGGCCGTGCCGCGGGCGCCGCCGGCCAGCTCGTCCGGCGCCGGAACCCTCATCGACGTATGGGTGTCCCGATTGGAGTCGGCCGGCTTCGCGCCCGGTACCAGGGGGACCGCGCCGCGCCGTACCCGTTCGCGGGCCGGGGCCGCGGTCTCCCCGGCCGTCGGCTCCGGCTCCTCGGTCGGCTCCGTGTCCGGCTCGTCCACGTCCAGCGGCGGCATGCCCGCGACCAGCGGCAGCAGCTCCCGCAGCCGGTCGCCCAGCTCCGAGGCGCGCAGCCGGGAGGCCGGTGCCTTGGCCAGGCACTGCACGAGGAGCTGCCAGAGCTCGTCCGGGATCCCCGGGAGCGGGACCACCGTCTCCGTGACGTGGCGGCGCAGCACGGCGCCGGGGTGCCCGCCGCCGAACGGGGTGAAGCCCGCCAGCAGCTCGTAGAGGACGGTCGCGAGGGCGTAGATGTCGACGGCCGCGCGCGGGGGCAGGCCCTCGACGATCTCCGGGGCCAGGTAGTCCGGCGTACCGATGATCTTCGTGGCGCGGGTGCGGCGCGGGGAGTCGATCAGCTTCGCGACGCCGAAGTCGGTCAGGAGGGCGGGGTGGGAGCCGCCGGGGCCCAGCGGGCCCTGCATGTCGAGGAGGACGTTCTCCGGCTTGACGTCGCGGTGCACGACGCCCGCCGCGTGCGCGGCTGCCAGGCCGTCCGCGACGTCGGCCACGATCGCCACCGCCGCCGCGGGCGCGAGCCGGCGTTCGCGGTCGAGACGGGTGCGCAGGTCGGTGCCGCGTACCAGGTCCATGACCAGCGCGAGGTCGTTGCCGTCCACCACCAGGTCGCGTACGGAGACGACGTTCGGGTGGTCGAGACCGAGCAGCGCCGTGCGCTCCTGCACGAAGCGGCCGACGAGTTCCTGGTCGGACGCGAGATCCTCGCGCAGCAGCTTGATGGCGACGGGTCCCTCGGGCCCCTCGCCCAGCCACACCGTGCCGGCGCTGCCCCGCCCCAGGATCTGGTTCGCGGTGTACCGGCTGCCGATCTTCCGTGCCAAGACTGCTCCTACGGGACGCGTGTGTCGCTAAAACTACGCGTCCGAGGAGCCAACCTTCACCGCAGAGACGGAAATCACCCGCCAGGTGTCGACAAATCACCAAGCTCGCTGCTCAGTTGCCGCCTTTGCTGCTGACGAGGTGGCCCAGTTTCCCGATCCAGCCGCTCACGGTGCTGAACATGTCGGACAACTGCTGCCAGTAGCTCTTGGTCGTGCCGATCCACTCCTGGAGCGGGCTCAGCTCCCAGACCAGCCAGCCCGCGACGAACAGGATGACGATCGTGAACAGGCAGCCCTTCAGACAGCCGAGCCCGGGGATCTTCATCGGGTTGGCGCTGCGCTGCCGCGGCTGCCGGGGCTCACGCGCGGGCTGCTGCGGAGGCGCGTACCGCTGGGGCTGCTGGTGCTGCGGCGGGGCGTACTGCTGCGGCTGCTGCTGCGGATAGCCGTACGCCTGCTGCGGCCGCTGCTGCCGGGGTCGCTGCTGCTGCGGGCGGGCGGCCTGCCGCTGGGGGCGGCGGCGCAGCGGGTCCTCGTCGGGGTCGAGGTACTGGACCTGCGTCTGCTCGTTGCGGTCGCGGGCGGCGCGCAGCTGGTTCTGCCAGGGGTGCGGCTGCTCGGGCTGCTGCCCGGGCTGCCCCTGGGGCACCGGCGGCATGACGGCGGTCGGGTCCGCGGCCCCGGTGTTCGGGAGTACGGCGGTGGGATCGGCGGCGCCCGGTGCGCCGGTGTGCGGCAGGAAGCTGGTCGCCGCGTTCGGGTCGTACGAGCCCGCTCCGTGCTGCAGGACCTGCGTGGGGTCGGCCGAGCCGGGAACGGCGGCCGGCATCGGGTCGGGGGCCAGCAGGGCGCCGACGGCCTCCGCGGCGGCGATCTGCGCGGCGTTCGCGTGCACACCGACGCCCTCGGCGACGACGCGCAGGGAGCGCGCGAGGTTCTCGGCGCTGGGCCGTTCGTCCGGGTTCTTGCGCAGGCAGCGCTCTATGACCGTCCAGAGCGGGTCCGGAATCGTGGACGGGCGGCGCGGCTCGGCGCTCAGGTGCTGGTGCAGTACTTCCAGGGCCGAGCCGCCGCCGAACGGGGGACGGCCGGTGACCAGCTCGTACATCAGGATGCCGGCGCCGTAGATGTCGACGGCGGAGGTCTGCGGGCGGCCCTCGGCGGACTCCGGTGCGACGTACGCGGGCGTGCCGACGAACTCGTGGGTGCGGGTCAGGCCCGGGGAGTCGGCCAGGCGGGCGATGCCGAAGTCGGTGAGCATCGGGTGCATCTGGCCGCCGTCCTGTTTGAGCAGGACGTTGGCGGGCTTCAGATCGCGGTGCACGACGCCGTCGGCGTGGCTGGCGGCGAGCGCGTCGGCGATCTGGGCGGTGAGGAGGGATGCGGCGACCGGGCTGAAGGGGCCGTTCTCGCGCAGGTAGCGGTGCAGGTCGGGGCCCTCGACGAGGTCCATGACCAGCGCCAGCAGATCGCCCTCGACGACCAGGTCGCGGACCCTGACGATGTTCGGATGGGTCAGGCGCAGCAGCACGGAGCGCTCTCTGAGGAAGCGCATCACGATGTCCGCGTCGCTCGCGAGCTCTTCCTTCAGGACCTTGATCGCGACGGTCTCGCCGGGCTGACCGGGCACGGCGGCCTCGGCCCCCGCGGTCTCTCGCTGGCGGGCCCGCCAGACGGTGCCCGTGGCGCCGCGACCGAGCGGCTCCTCGAGCAGGTACTTGCTGCCTACCGGCCGCACGTCATGTGCTCCCTGCTGCTTGCTTACCGTTCCGACCCACTGTAGTGCCGCTGTGGGCGGCACCGGCCTGTCGCCGTCCCAGCGTCTTACGTACGCATCCCCGTGCATGTTCGAAGGAAAGACGCTCGACTTGGTCCGCCGGTTGCCCGAAGCGGGCGTGACCGATCTCAAGCGATCTGCGCTGTGTCATCTGTCAGGCACTTTTGCGGGCAGAGCCGACCAATCAAGATCACTTGCCCCCGAGCGGCGGGCGCGTTGTCAGTGGCAGGTGCGAGGATGCCTTGAGTACCAGTACTGGCCGATGTGCTCGTGTGGGGTGGGGGTAGTCCGCGCCCGCGCAGACCCGCGCAGAAGGGACCGCTGACGGCGATGCAGATCCGGCTGACCGTCGTAGACCCCCTGGGCCCGCCCGACCGCGCGCGGGGCCGCACGGCGAGCTGTGACGTGCTGGTCACGGCGCCCGCCGGTACGGCGCTGGCCGCGGTGGCGTCGGCGCTGGCCTCGGCGGTCGCGGGTGACGCGAGCGCCTCGGCCTCCGGCGGCGCGGTGGTGCTGTACGCGGGCGCGGAGCGCCTGGACGACCGCCGCAGCACGCTCGGCGAGCCCCCGTTGATCGACGGCGCGGTGCTCTCCCTGGGCGCCCCCGCCGAGCCGGAGCCGCACCCCGAGCTGGACGACGCCCCGACCCAGCTGCATGTCGTCGCAGGTCCGGACGCGGGCGGCGTGCATCTCCTGCACGGCGGCGAGATCCGCATCGGCCGCTCCGCCGACGCCGACGTCCCGCTCGACGACCCGGACGTCTCCCGCCTCCACTGCGCGGTCACGGTCGCCGCGGACGGCCAGGTCTCGGTCGCCGACCTCGACTCCACGAACGGCACGACCCTGGACGGCACCCGCCTGAGCACCCGCCCGGTGCGCTTCACCCCGGGCGCACTGCTCCGTATCGGCGAGTCGGCACTGCGGGTCGCTCCGGCCGGGGGACCGGGCGCGCGGGTGCCGACGGCCCCGGACGGGGAAGGGCACGTCCGGGTGGCGTCCGGCGGCGAGCGGGAGCCGGCGACCGCCGACGGGAGACCGGCGGCCCCTGGGGGCGGTGCCCCGGCGCCCGAAGCGGCGCTTCACGCACGCGTGGCCGACGGCGGCGACGCCTCCGCCGCACCCTCCCGCGGTCTGCCCTCCGCCCAGGGCCACGGCTCCGCCGAAGCGCCGCTGGTGCCCGAGCAGGGCGGCGCACCGCGGGTGGAGATGAGGGCCGCAGAAGCATCCGCAGCGGGCGGCGACACTCACGCAGGCCACTTCGGCGCGGTCGTGTGGGACTCACCGGAGGGCACGGACGCCCCCGAGGCCGGCCGCCGCAAGGGAACCCCGCTCCGCGGGACGGACGTGCCACCGGGCCTGCGCAGGCGCGGGGGGCTCTCCGCATGGGCACGACGGCTGGCGGGTGGCCGCGGCGAGCAGGCCATGGCCGAGCATGACGCGTACGACGAGGACGACGGCCCGGACCCGACGGCGGGGCCCGCACCCCGCACCGGCCCTCAGCTCCCGGAGACCTGGCCCGACCCGGCGGCGCTGCTGCTGACGGCGCTCGGCCCCGGTCCACGGCTGTGGGAGCGCGGGCCGGGGCACCCGGAGGCGCTCACGGTGCGGCTCGGCACGGCGGACCGGGCGGCGCCCGACGGCTCCGGGCTGCTGCCCGCGGTGCCGGTGACCGCGGATCTGCGCGAGGCCGGGGCGCTGGGCCTGGCCGGCCCGCGCACCCGGCTGTCCGGGCTGGCCCGCGCGGTGCTGGCCCAGCTGGCCGCGCTGCACTCCCCCGAAGCCCTGGAGCTCGTCCTGATCGCCGCGGACCGCTCCCGCCCGCTGGAGGAGCGCACCGCGGAGTGGTCCTGGCTCGGCTGGCTCCCCCACCTGCGCCCCGGCCACGGCCAGGACTGCCGTCTCCTGCTCGCCTACGACCGCGAGCAGGCCACGGCCCGCACCGACGAGTTGCTGCGGCGCCTGGAGGACCAGCAGACGGAGGCACGGCACGGAACACGGCCGGCACCGCGCACCCCCGACGTCCGTTCCCAGGCCCACACGCCTTCCTGGGCCCGGACGGACGACGGCGCGGAGGAGCCGGACGGCTTCCCCGGGCCGTACACCGTGGTCGTCGTGGACGGCGACCCCGGAGGCGCCGCGGTGCGGGAGGCGGTGGCACGGCTGGCGCTGGAGGGCCCACGGGCCGGGATACATGTCGTCTGCCTCGCCGAGACGGTGTCGGCCTCGCCCGCGTCACCGGTGACGGAGACGTACGAGGCGGCGTGCGCGGTGGCACCGGCCTTCCGAGACTGCGGCGCGGTCGCGCTGCTGAGCGGGGACGTGGCGACGGCGCTGCGGCTGATGCGAGTGGCACGGACCGGTACCGCAATCCCCGGAGGCGGAGCCGGAGACCGCCCGCCGATGCCGGCGGACCCGGCCGTCCGCACGGATGCGGCATCACCGGCCGACACACACACCATGCCGAGGCCCGTGCCCGCGCCCATAACCACGGCCACCGCCCACCCGCACCCCGGCCCCATAGGCCCCGGCACCGTGGCCGCCGTGGACGCCGTCTCGCTCGCCTGGGCCGAGCGGTTCGCGCGGGCGCTGGCGCCGCTCAGGACGGACGGTTCCGGGACCGAGCGGCACGCACGCGTGGCCGTACCGTTGCCCCAGGCGGCGCGGCTGCTGGACGAGTTGGGGCTTGCGAGGGCCACCCCGGCGTCGCTGATGGCGCGTTGGGCGGATGCGGCGGACGACGCGGAGTCGCTCGGCGGACGGGCCTGGGCCGTGCTCGGCGCCGGTCCGCGCGGCCCGGTCGGCGCGGACCTCGCCGCCGACGGCCCGCACCTGCTGATCGAGGGCCCCACGGGCAGCGGCCGCACGGAGCTGCTGCGGGCCGTGGTCGCCTCGCTGGCCGCGGCCGAGCGGCCCGACCGGCTGGGCATCGTCCTGATGGACGGCCGGGACAGTGTGAGCGCCGGGGGTACCACCTCCGGGAGCGGCGACGGCCTGCGGGTCTGCACGGACGTCCCACACGTCACGACGCACCTCACCGCCAACGACCCCGTCCGGATGCGGGAGTTCGCGCAGTCCCTGAGCGCCGAGCTGAAGCGCCGCGCCGAGCTGCTGGGCCGCTCGGCCTTCGCCGAGTGGCACACGGGCCGGGAGCTGTCGGGCCGCATGGTGGCCCAGCGGGTGACCGGTACGACCACCACCGGCGACCTGGACTCCCCGCCCAGCTCGACCATTCGGCTGCGTCCGGGAGCGGCACGCCGGCAGACCGAAGCGGCACCGCCCCTCCCCCGGCTGGTGGTGGTCGTGGACGACCTGGACGCGCTGGTCTCCCCCGCACTCGGCTCACCGGGCCGCCCGGCCGCGGGTTCCGTCATGCGGGCGCTGGAGGCGGTGGCCCGCGAGGGCGAGCGACTCGGCGTCCATCTGGTGGCCGCGACCGCCCCCGGCGGCCGTACGGCGGACACGGAACCGGCCCGGAAGGCCACCCTCCGGGTGAGCCTCGACGCCCCGGGCACCGGCCCTGACGACCCGGCACCGGGCCGCGGCAGCCTGACCCGCCCCGACGGCCGGACAACACCCTTCCAGGGCGGCCGCGTCACGGGCCGCATCCCCCGCACGGCAACGCTCCGCCCCACGGTCGTCCCCCTGGACTGGCAGCGCATGGGCGACCCCCCGACCCGCAGACCCGTACGCGAACTGGGCAACGGCCCGACGGACCTGGCGTTGCTGGCCAGCGCGCTGGAGCGAGCGGCCCGAGAGGTCTCGGCATCGGAGGTCCCTTCGCTGCTTTAGGTCCTGTTCGTTCAGCGCTTTCCAGCCCGGGCGGCCAATTCCAGCCCGTCCGGCGTTTGAGGACGAGGCCGTTCAGGCCGACAGCGGGGGTCTGGGGGCGGCAGCCCCCAGGGGCGGTCATACCAACGCCGGACGCCTGGTCACGACGCGGTCACGATCCCCCGGTTGACACGGGACGCACACTTGCCGACCCCATCCCACGGGCGTAGACCAGATCACACGGGACAGCGCTCGACGTTCGACGAAGAACGGAGAACGGGGCAGTGATGCGCAGCACGAGCAGCAAGAACCGGACACGCAGGGCCGCCAAATCCGCAGCCGCCCTCCTGGCGGCGGCACTCGCGCTGGCACTCACGGGCTGCGGCGGGGGCGGCGGCAAGAGCAGCAACGGCGGTGGCAGCTCGGGGAGCTCCGGCTCCGTCAAGCTGCCCAAGCTGAACGGCCAGACACTGGAGGTGGCAGCGGTCTGGACCGGCGCCGAGCAGGACAACTTCATGAAGGTCATGGACGAGTTCAAGAAGCGCACCGGCGCGAAGGTCAACTTCGTGCCGACGGGCAACAACACCTCCACGTTCCTCGGTACCAAGATCCAGGGCGGCCAGCCGCCGGACGTCGCGTTCCTGCCGCAGGTCGGCGTGTTGCACCAGTTCGCGGACAAGGGCTGGCTCAAGCCGCTCGGCGCGGACGCCAAGGCCCAGTTGGACAAGAACTTCAGCAAGGGCTGGGTCGACCTCGGTGCCTGGAAGGGCAAGCAGTACGGCGTCTATGCCAAGGCCGCCAACAAGTCCCTGGTCTGGTACAACACCAAGGCCTTCGAGGCGGCGGGCATCACGCAGGCGCCGAAGACCTGGAAGGACTTCCTCAGCACCGCACAGACGCTGTCGGACGCCGGCTCGCCCGCCGTGTCGATCGGCGGCGCGGACGGCTGGACGCTCACCGACTGGTTCGAGAACGTCTATCTCTCCCAGGCGGGCCCCGAGAAGTACGACCAGCTGGCCGCGCACAAGATCAAGTGGACGGACCCGTCCGTCAAGGACGCGCTCACCACGCTCGCCCAGCTCTGGGGCAAGAACGACCTGATCGCGGGCGGCACCAAGGGCGCGCTGAACACGGAGTTCCCGAAGTCGGTCACGCAGACCTTCTCCGGCAGCACCCCGGCGGCGATGGTCTTCGAGGGCGACTTCGTGGCCGCGAACATCAACGGCGACACCAAGGCCAAGCTGGGCACGGACGCGAAGGTGTTCCCGTTCCCGGCGGTCGGCTCCCAGGCCCCCGTGGTCAGCGGCGGCGACGTGGCGGTGGCGCTGAAGGACAGCAAGGGCGCCCAGGCGCTGCTGACGTTCCTGGCCTCCACCGACGCGGCGGACATCTGGGCGGCGCAGGGCGGCATCCTCTCCCCGAACAAGGAGATGGACCAGTCCAAGTACAAGGACGCGATCACCGCCCAGATCGCCAAGCAACTCCTCGCGGCCGGTGACAACTTCCGCTTCGACATGTCCGACCAGGCCCCGGCCGCCTTCGGTGGCACGGCCGGCATCGGCGAGTGGAAGGACCTGCAGGACTTCCTGAGGAACCCGAAGGACGTCGCCGGCGCCCAGCAGAAGCTGGAGGCCGACGCGGCCAAGGCGTACGCGGCCGGCTGACGGCGCGGCCATGACGTCCGTAGCGAAATCGACAGGGGGCGCCGGCGCACTGCCGACGCCCTCCGTCTCGCCGCGCAAGAGCGTCACGGGGACCCGGCTGTGGGTGGCGGTGCTGTTTCTGCTGCCCGCGTTCGTGCTCCTCGGGGCGCTCGTGGTCTACCCGATCGGGTACTCCGTCTGGCGCAGTCTCTACGACGCCGACGGCTCCGGTTTCGTCGGGCTGAAGAACTACGGCGACATCTTCAGCAACGACGCCACTCTGACCGCCGTGCGCAACACCGCGATCTGGGTGGCGGTGGCGCCCGCGATCGTCACCGCGCTGGGTCTCGTCTTCGCCGTGATGACCGAACGGGTGCGCTGGGGAACGGCGTTCAAGCTGATCGTCTTCATGCCGATGGCGATCTCGATGCTCGCGGCCGGGATCATCTTCCGTCTCGTCTACGAGCAGGACCCCAATCTGGGGGCCGCCAACGCGGTCGCCAAGTCCATCCACGACACGTTCGTGTCCTCGTCGGTGTATCCGGGTGCGCGGCCGAACGAGACGGCGACCGATCTGAAGCCGTCCGGCGGCGGCTCGTTCACGACGACCGGCACCGTGAAGGCGGGCACCCCGGCCATGCTCCCCCTGGTCGGCATCGCGCCCAACAGGCTGCCCGGCACCCCCGAGAACGCGAAGACAGCGAGCGGTTCGGGTGTCACCGGCACCGTCTGGCTGGATTTCAAGCTCGGCGGGGGCGGTACGAAGGGCAAGGTCGACCCGGGTGAGAAGGCGCTGAAGGGCGTCAGGGTGGAGGCCGTGAAGGGTGGCAAGGTGGTCGCCTCCGCCAAGAGCGGCGCCGACGGCACCTTCACCCTGCCGGCCGCGGCCGACGGGGCCCAACTGCGCCTGCCCGCCTCGAACTTCTCGGCTCCGTACAACGGCATCGACTGGCTCGGACCGACGCTGGTCACCCCGGCCATCATCGGCGCGTACGTGTGGATGTGGGCGGGCTTCGCGATGGTGCTGATCGCGGCGGGCCTCGCCGGCGTGGACCGCAATCTGCTGGAGGCGGCCCGGGTGGACGGCGCCAACGAGTGGCAGGTCTTCAGAAGGGTCACGGTCCCGCTGCTCGCACCGGTTCTGGTGGTGGTCCTCATCACGCTGATGATCAACGTGATGAAGATCTTCGACCTGGTCTACATCATCGCCCCGCAGCCCAGTCAGGACGACGCCAACGTCCTTGCCCTGCAGCTGTTCCTGTCGTCCTTCGGCGGCGGCGGCAACGAGGGCGTCGGCAGCGCGATCGGCGTCATCCTGCTGCTGCTCGTGCTGCCGGTGATGTTCGTGAACATCCGCCGGCTGAGGAAGGAGCGTCAGCGGTGACCGCCCTCGACACGACCGTGCGCGCCAAGCGCTCCCTCGCCGCGCGGGTGGCGAGCGGCGCGGCGGGCGGGGTGATGCGGATCTTCCTGATCCTGGTCGCCCTGTTCTGGCTGGTGCCCACCTTCGGCCTGCTGGTCTCGTCGTTCCGCGACCCGACCGACATCGCCACCTCGGGCTGGTGGAAGGTGTTCACCGCGCCGAGCCGGCTCACCGCCAAGAGCTACCAGTCGCTCCTGGAGAAGGACGCGATCACCCACGCGCTGTTCAACACGGTCTGGATCACGGTGCCGGCCACGCTCCTCGTGGTGCTGCTCGGCGCGATGGCCGGGTACGCCTTCGCCTGGATGGACTTCAAGGGCCGCGACTGGTGGTTCCTGGTCGTGGTGGCGCTGCTGGTCGTGCCGGTCCAGGTGGCCCTGATCCCGCTCGCCGATCTCTTCGGCAGGATCGGGATCTTCGGCGACATCATCGGCGTGATCCTCTTCCACGTCGGCTTCGGACTGCCGTTCGCGATCTTCCTGCTCAGGAACTTCTTCGCGGAGATCCCGCGGGAACTCCTGGAGGCGGCACGGCTGGACGGCGCCGGTGAGACCCGGCTGTTCCTCACCGTCGTCATGCCGCTGGGCGCGCCGGCGATCGCGTCGCTCGGCATCTTCCAGTTCCTGTGGGTGTGGAACGACATGCTGGTGGCGCTGGTGTTCTCGAACGCCGAGTCGCAGCCGCTGACGGTCGCCCTGCAGCAGCAGGTACGGCAGTTCGGCAACAACATCGACGTACTGGCGCCCGGCGCGTTCATCTCGATGGTGATCCCGCTGGTCGTGTTCTTCGCGTTCCAGCGTCAGTTCGTCTCGGGTGTCATGGCGGGCGCCGTCAAATAGTCCTGGTGGACAACGCGCCGGAGGGGGTGGGACGTTACGGTCCCGCCCCCTTCCGTTCATCCAAGGTCCCCCGTATGCCGCAGCCGGCGTAACCAAGTCACTCCATCGGCCGTTCCCGGGCAAGGCCCCGTCGTCCGCGCCGACCCCATGGATGTGCCTTGCCCAGGTTCAGTGTCATCGTCCCCGCGTACAAGGTTCAGGCGTATCTGCACGAATGCCTGGAATCGGTGCTGTCGCAGTCGTATCCCGATCTCGAACTGATCGCCGTCGACGACTGCTCCCCGGACGCCAGCGGCGCGATCATCGACGAGTTCGCGGCCCGTGACCCGCGCGTGCAACCCCTGCACCTGACCGAGAACCAGGGGCTGGGCCGCGCCCGCAACGCCGGCCTCGCGCGGGCGAGCGGCGACTACCTGGTCTTCCTGGACGCCGACGACACGCTCACCCCGCACGCCCTGCGCGCCATCGCCGACCGTCTCAAGGAGACGGGCGAACCGGACCTCGTCGTCTACGACTACGCGCGCATCTACTGGTCGGGCGAGACCGTCCGCAACGTCGTCGCCGACCAGCTCACCGAGCAGGGCCCGGCGCCCTTCCGCCTGGAGGACCGCCCGGGCCTGCTGAAACTGCTGATGGTGGCCTGGAACAAGGCCTACCGGCGGGAGTTCGTCGAGCGCGAGGGCTTCACCTTCCCGCCCGGCTACTACGAGGACACCCCGTGGACGTTCCCGGTGCTGATGGCCGCGGAGTCCATCACGACCCTCGACCGGGTGTGCGTGCACTACCGGCAGCGGCGCCAGGGCAGCATCCTCTCCACCACCAGCCGTAAGCACTTCGACCTCTTCGAACAGTACGACCGTGTCTTCGCGTTCCTCGACGCCCACCCCCAATTCGCCCGCTGGCGGCCGGTGTTGTTCCGCCGCATGGTCGACCACGTGACCAAGGTGTTCGCCCGCCGCGACCGGCTGCCGCGCGGCTCGCACGCCGAGTTCCTGCGCAAGGCCCGCGCCCACTACCGCCGTTACCGCGTCCCAGGACCGCCTCTCCCGCTGGGCTCCCGCCTGCGCCACACCCTGGTCCGCTGGGGCCTGCACCGCACCTACCGCTCACTGCAGCTGGCGGCGGCCCTGCACCGCAGGACCGCCAAGCTCTCCGTCAAACTCCTGCGCACCGCAAGGGCGACGGCGCTGCGTCTGCACTACCGCATCCAGCTCCGGCTGCCGCTGCGCGCCGACCGCGCCGCCTTCACCGCGTACGACGACCACGAGCACGGCTGCAACCCGAGCGCCCTGGAGGAGGCCTTCCGCACCTTCGCGCCGCACATCCGCACGACCTGGCTCGGCCGCTCCGACACGGCCGCCTACTGGACGGCCCTGGCCCGCTCCAAGTACCTCGTCAGCGACACCGGCTTCGAGCCCCGTCTGGTCAAGCGGCCCCAGCAGATCCTGGTCCAGACGCCGGCGGGCACCCCGCTCGGGCACGCGGGCCTCGACCTCCAGGAACGCCCGGCCGCGGCGCGTGACCTGGACTTCGAAGGGCTCCTCGCCGACGTCGGCAAGTGGGACTACGTCCTGTCGGCGAACCGCCACTCCACCCTCGTCTGGGAGCGGGTCCACCCGGGCAGCTACACCACGCTCGAATACGGCTCCCCGCGCAGCGACGTGTTCCAGAAGGCCACGTCGAACGACGTCACCCGCCTCCGTGAGTCCCTCCGCATCCCCGAGGACAGCGTCGCGATCCTGTACGCCCCCGCCCGCCGCGACCACTGCCGCACCCAGCGCTCCCCCCTGGACCTGGAACGCGTCCTGCGCCGCCTGGGCCCCCGCTACGTCGTCCTCGCCCGCACCCACGGCCCCGTACCGCAGAGCGCCCGGATCATCGACGTGACCGGCCACCCCGGCGTCGAGTCCCTCTGTCTGGCCTCGGACGTCCTGCTCACCGACTACTCGTCCCTGATGTTCGACTACGCGGGCCTGGACCGGCCGATCGTGCTCCACTCGGCCGACGACGACCGGGCGGCGTACGAGGGGGCCCGCGGCACCTACTTCGACGTGCGCGCCTTCCCGCCGGGCGCGGTCGCCCGCAGCGAGGACGAACTGATCGACATCTTCGCCACCGGCCACTGGCGCGGCTCCCGCTCGGCCCAGCTGCGGACCGCGTTCCGCGAGCGCTTCTGCCCGTACGACGACGGACGCGCGGCCGAGCGCGTCGTACGCCGTGTCGTCCTGGGCGAAACCGACCTGCCGCCGGTGACCCCGCTCGCCGAGCGCCACCCCGTGCCCTCCGCGGCCGCGACCCTCGCGCGCTCCCCGCAGGCGACCGTGCCGCAACCCGGCGGTCCGCTGACCGTCACCGACAGCCTCTGAACGCCGTTCTCACTCCGGGGAGTTCGCATGCCCTCCAGCCCGTCGCGGCCCACACCGAGCCGGCCGTCCACCTGGCGTCCCACAGGGCGGCCGGGACGCCTCGGCTGAGACGCACCGGGTCCCCGCACGAACCTCGACAGAAAGAGCAGCATGCCCCGCTTCAGCATCATCGTCCCGTCCCATGGGGTGGCAGGCCGGCTGTCCCAGGCACTGGACTCCGTGCTCGCGCAGTCCTTCGGCGACTTCGAGCTGATCCCGGTCTGCGACGGCCCCGGCACGCCCGCGGCGGACGTCGTCGACGGATACGCCGAGCGGGACTCCCGGGTGACCACGGTGCACTCGCCGCCCACGGCCGGTCTGTCCGGGGCGCGCAACACCGGGATGCGGGCGGCGACCGGCACCCATCTGCTGTTCCTCGACTGCGACGACACCCTCGTACCCGGGGCGCTGGCGGCGCTGGACGCACGCCTGGCCGAGACGGGTGACGTGGACGTCCTGTACGTGGAGCACGAGCGGGTGCCCTGGTGGGAGGGCGAGCCGACCAATCCGACCGCGCTGCTCCTGCCGCGGACACCGGCGGGCGCCTTTTCCCCAGACGAGGTGCCGGAGCTGACGGGCGTGCAGCTGCCGGCGTGGAGCGCGGCCTACCGCAGGACCTTCCTGGTCGAGCAGCGTATCGGCTTCCCCGACGGCCACTTCACCGACGTGGGCTTCTACGGCCTGGTCACGCTGGCGGCCGAGAAGGCCGCGGTGCTGCGCCAGGTCGTCGTACGGCATCTGGTGCGCAGACAGGGCAGCCGGCTCGCCCTCCCCGGCGAGCACCACCTCGAACTCCTCTCCCAGACCGACCTGGTCCTCACCCGCGCCGCCGAACTGGGCCTGGCCGGCGTCCGGTTGAACGCGCTGTTCGAGCAGCTCTTCGCGACCGTCCTGAAGACCGCCGCCCACCCCAGGCGGCTGTCCGGCAGGCGCCGCGCCTTCTTCCGGCTGGCGAGCACGCTGTACCGGCGGCACCGCCCCGTCGGCCACCGGACACCGCCCGGCAGCCTCGGCCTGCAGCACCGGCTGCTGGCGGCCGGGGCGTACACGGCGTTCCGTGCCCTGCGGGAGGCCAACCAGGCGGCGGTGAAGGCGGCCGAGCGGCTGCCGCGCCCCCACATGGTGCGCACGCGGCTGCGGTACGCACGCAATCTGCGCCGCCCGCTGGACCCCAACCTGGTTGTGTACTGCGCCTATTGGGGCCGCGGCTACGCCTGCAACCCGGCCGCGATCCACGCCAAGGCCCTCGAACTCGCCCCGCATCTGCGCTCGGTGTTCCTGGTCGAACCGGATCAGGAGCACACCATGCCGGAGGGCATCGAGTACGCGGTCATCGGCAGCACGAAGTACTGGGACGTGCTGGCCGCCGCCAAGTACCTCGTCAACAACGCCAACTTCGCGGACGCCGTGGTCAAGCGCCCCGGCAGCGTCCACCTGTCGACCCAGCACGGCACCCCGCTGAAGAAGATGGGCGTCGACCAGGCGACCTATCCGGTGGTGGCCGCGGCGACCGGCAGCTTCGCCAAGCTGCTGGCCCGTATCGACCGCTGGGACTACAACCTCACCTCCAACCGCCACTCCACCGAGATGTGGGAGCGGGCCTTCCCCGCCGCGCACGAGACGCTCGAGTACGGCTATCCGCGCAACGACGTGTACTACACGGCGACGGCGGACGACGTGGCCCGCATCCGGCGGGAGCTGGGGATCCCCGAGGGCAGGACGGCCGTCCTGTACGCGCCCACGCACCGCGACTACCACACGGGCTTCGAGACGGGCCTGGACCTGGAGGCCTTCTGCGAGGAGGTGGGCGAGGACGTGGTCGTGCTGCTGCGCGCCCACTACTTCTACGACCAGGGCAGAGCGCGGAGCACCGGCCGGATCATCGACGTGACCGCGCACCGCTCCTCGGAGGACGTGTGCCTGGCCGCGGACGCCCTGATCACCGACTACTCGTCGATCATGTTCGACTACGCCAACCTGGACCGGCCCGTCGTGGTGTACGCCGACGACTGGGACGTCTACCGGGAGACCCGCGGCGTCTACTTCGACCTGATGGAACACCCGCCGGGGCCGGTGGCCCGCACGCCCGGGGAACTGGCCCGGGTCTTCCGCGACGGCTCCTGGGCGGGAGAGGAGTCGACGGCGGCACGGGCCGCCTTCCGTGAGCGGTTCTGCCAGTTCGACGACGGACGCGCCGCCGAGCGCGTCGTACGCCGGGTTCTGCTGGGCGAACCGCCCGAGTCGATCCCGCCCGTGATCCCGCTCGCCGAGCGCACCCCGGCCCCGGTCCCCGCCCTTGTGAGGAACTGAAACCCGTGCCCCGCTTCAGCATCATCGTCCCCGTCTACAAGGTGCAGGGCTTCCTGCGCGAGTGCATCGACTCGGTGCTCGGGCAGTCGTACCCCGACTTCGAGGTGATCGCCGTCGACGACCGCTCGCCCGACGGCTGCGGCGCGATCCTCGACGAGTACGCGGCACGCGACGAGCGGGTGCGCGTGCTGCACCTGCCCAAGAACGTGGGCCTGGGCCGGGCCCGCAACGCCGGGCTGGCCGAGGCGCGCGGCGACTACGTCCTCTTCCTCGACAGCGACGACCACTACACCCCGGGCCTGCTTGCCGCCGTCGCCGACCGGCTGAAGTCGGCCGAGGACCCGGACATCCTGGTCTTCGACCATGTTCGCACCCACTGGTGGGGGCGGGGCGGCCCGAGCGACGCCTCCGACCTGCTGGCCGCCGCGGGCCAGGACGTCTTCAGCCTCCGTGAGAGCCCGCAGTACGTCCATCTCTTCCTGGTCGCCTGGAACAAGGCGTACCGGAGGGCCTTCTTCCAGGAGCACGGGCTCCAGTACGCGTCCGGCCTGTACGAGGACGCGCCCGTCACCTACCGGTCGATGGTGCTGGCCGACCGCATCGCCTGCCTGGGCCGGATCGGCGTCGAGTACCGGCAGCGCCGGCAGGGCGCGATCACCAAGACGCCGGGGCGCAGGCACTTCGACATCTTTCCGCAGTACGAGGGCCTGTTCGCGTTCCTGGAGGAGCGCGACGACCTCGCCTGGGCGCGGCCCCTTCTCTTCGAACGGGCCCTGGACCACATGCTGTTCGTGCTCGGCCGCGAGGACCGGGTGCCCCCGTCGGACCGCTCCGCGTTCTACCGCGAGATGCGTTCCTTCCACCGCCGTCACCGCCCCGAGGACTTCACCCCGCCGGACGGCCCGCGCGGCACCGAGATGCGGCTCCTGGAGAGCTCGCCCTACCTCTCGTACGCGGCCCTGTGCGGGGTCCGCGGTCTGCGCAGGGTCGCCGGGGCGGGCAAGCGGCGGACGGTCGGCAAGGCCTCGGCGGTGGTCCAACACACGTGGTACGCAGCCCAGTCGAAGCTCCCCCTCGATCCGCGCCTGGCCGTCTACTCGGCCACCCACCATGCGGGCGTGCACGGCGACCCGGCCGCGATCCACGCCAAGGCCCGCGAACTCGCGCCGCACATCCGCGGGGTGTGGGTGGTCCGGGAGGAAACGGTGGACTCGCTGCCGCCGGGCACCGACTATGTGACGCCGGGCTCGCGGGAATACCACACGGTCATGGCGCGGGCCACGTACTGCGTGAACAACGTCAACTGGCCGGGCTCCCTGGTCAAACGCCCCGGCCAGATCCATGTGCACACCCACCAGGGCACACCGCTCAAGTACATGGGTGCCGACCTGCTGACGAAGCCCGGTGCCCGGCACGGCTTCAGTGTGCCGAAGATGCTGCACCGCGCGGACCGCTGGGATCTCAGCCTGGTCGCCAACCGGCACTCCGAGCTGGTGTGGGACCGGGCGTACCCCTGCCACTTCACCTCGCTGCGGACGGGCAGTCCGCGCAACGACGTGCTGGTCGAGAGGCCCGCGGAGCACGGCGCGGCCGTACGCGCGCGGCTCGGCATCCCCGCCGGGAACACGGTCGTGCTGTATGCACCGACCCGACGCGACTACCGGCGGGGCGGGCACGTCGACCGGATCGACCTGGCGCGGTTCGCCGCGGACCTCGGCGCCGGGCACACCCTCGTCGTACGGCTGCACCCCACCCTGGCCACCGGCACGGCGCGCGGGCTCGGCCTGGCCGATCTGCACGCGCGCGGCGTACTCGTCGACGCGACGGACGAGCCGCACGTCGAGGACGTGATGCTCGCCTCCGACGTGCTGGTCACCGACTACTCGGCCCTGATGTTCGACTACGCCAACCTGGACCGGCCGATCGTGATCCACGCCGACGACTGGGGTGCGTACGCGGCGAGCCGGGGCGTCTACTTCGACATCACCGCCGAGGCGCCGGGCCATGTGTCGCGCTCCTACCGGGAGCTTGCCTGGCTGTTCGCCTCGGACACCTGGCGGGACGAGGAGTCCGCGGGGCTCAGGGCCGCCTTCCGGGAGCGGTTCTGCGAGTTCGACGACGGACGGGCCGCCGAGCGGGTCGTACGGACGGTGCTGCTCGGCGAGCAGATGCCGGCGCCGCAGACGGCCGCGGTGCTGCCCGCTCCTGCGACGGAGCGGACGCACTCGCTGAGCTGACGGTTGGTCGGCTCTACTCGATGACGAGGTCGACGTCGACGTTGCCGCGGGTCGCGTTGGAGTACGGGCACACCTGGTGGGCGGTCTCGACCAGCTTGCGGCCGGTCGCCTCGTCCACGGTGTCCGGCAGCTCGATGCGGAGGGTGACCTTGAGCCCGAAGCCCTCGCCCTGCTTGCCGATGCCCACCTCGGCGGTGACCGCGGCATCGCTGACGTCGACCTTCGCCTGGCGGCCGACGAGGCCGAGGGCGCTGCCGAAGCAGGCCGCGTAACCGGCGGCGAACAGCTGCTCGGGGTTGGTGCCCTCGCCGTTGCCGCCGAGCTCCACCGGCGGGGCCAGCTTGACGTCGACCTTGCCGTCGTTGGTGAAGGCGCGACCGTCGCGGCCGTGGGTGGCGGTGGCGACAGCGGTGTAGAGCGCGTCCATGGATGACCATCCCTCTCGGAGTCGTGTTCCGGCGGCCCTTCTGTCGGCCGCCTCACGACCACGAGTAGAGCACACAATTCAATTGCGCACAACTAAATGGTCCGCAAGAGCTATCCTGGATGCATGACGACCGCGCCCGACACCCCGACCACCGACTGGCTCCGCCTCGACCAGCAGATCTGCTTCTCGCTGAACGCCGCCTCGCGCGCCTTCGGCGGCATCTACCGGGTGATCCTCAAGGACCTCGGGCTCACCTATCCGCAGTACCTGGTGATGCTGCTGCTGTGGGAGCACGGCGAGCTGCCGGTCAAGAAGCTGGGCGAGCATCTGCGGCTCGACTCCGGCACGCTGTCCCCGCTGCTCAAGCGGCTGGAGACGGCCGGTCTGGTACGGCGTGAGCGCAGCGCCCGCGACGAGCGCTCGGTGGATGTCCGGCTGACCGAGGAGGGCGCCGCCCTGCGCGATCAGGCGGTTCAGGTACCGCGCCGGATCGTGGCGGCGACGGGCTTCGACGTGGCGGAGATCCGGGAGCTGCGGTCGCGGCTCGACGAGCTCACCAGGGGGCTGGACGCGGCCACGGCGGCGGAGGCGGAGGCAGTGGAGCGGCGGACGTAGAGGAGGAAGGTCACCCGGCCGCTGACGTATTTCTCGCGGGCGGTGAACTGCTCCTCCACGACGGCGAGTTTGACGCGCTCGGTCGGATCGGCCGGCAGCTGCCCCGAGCTCAGCAGCCTCGACTGGGCGACGACCCAGACACGGTCCACGCCGGCCAGCTTGCGCCGCAGCTCCTGAGGTGTGGTCTCGATGCCGCTCAGCGTCCCGGACCGGGGCCCGGACTCCCGCAGCGCGAGGTCCCGGGCCCTGCGAAACGCCTTCGGATAGGCCAGCGCCGTCAGCCGCCAGTTCGACGGCAGGAACAGCACCGGATCGCCGGGACGGATGTCTCGGGCGGCCCGGGCGGCGACGGCACCGAGATTCTCGGGGCGGTGCGCCGGGGAGCGGTCCTGCCGGTAGAGGGGGAGGCACTGGACGAAGGCGAGGGCGACGGCCAGCACACCGGTCAGGGTGCCGAGCCGGCCGTAGGGCACACGACTGCCGCCCAGCCGCAGGCGCCCCACCACCCCGGCCACCCGCTCGGCGCCGGCGGCGGCCAGCAACGGCGCCCCAGCCAGCGCGTACAGCACATACCGCTCGTGAAACAGCGGCCGGATCTGCGACACGGCGATCAGAAGCGCCGGAGGCAGCACGAGCAGCGGGAGTGCCACCGCCGTCAGCCGGCCCGCCCCGAGCCCCAGCACCATCAGCGCGACGGCCACCCAGAAGACCACCCCGTCCGGGGCGAAGGCAAAGTCCCGCACCAGCAGTCCGGCCTGGTCCCAGCCGGGGGTCACCAGCCAGTCCACCTGCCCCGCCTGCTCGTGCGACACCCAGACCAAGGGCAGCAGAAGGACCCCCGTCAGCCCCGCCGCCCGCCCCCAGCCCAGCCACACCCGCTTCGGCACCCGCATGAGCGCCAGCGTCAGCGCATGCGCACACAGCACCAGGACGACCATTTCGTGCAGCAGACAGGTCGCGGCGAGGACACCGCCGTACCACCACCAACCGTGCCGCGAGCGCCCCTCGACCGCGCGCACCAGCAGGAGGGTCGCCGCCGCCACCCCCGCCGCGACGATTGCGTACGAGCGCCCTTCCTGGGCGTAGTGGCCGGTCATCGGGGTGACCGCGTACAGCAGACCGGCCCACAGCCCCACTCGGGGCCGCAGCAGCCGTACGCCGAGAGCCGCGACCAGGCCCGCGGTCGCGGCGGCCCCGAGCACGGACGGCAGCCTGAGGACGACCTCACCGGGATGGACGGCGAGGACGACGTGCATGAACAGGTAGTACAGGCCGTGCACGGCGTCCAGGCCGTGCAGCAACTGCCAGATCTGCGGCACCGTGCGCCGCCCGACCAGGAAGGTGACGCTCTCGTCGCCCCACATGCCGCCGCGGTCCAGCCCCCACAGACCGATCGCGAGTATGACGACGGCGGGAACCGCCACGGCCACGATCTCCGCACCCACCCACCGACGGTTCGCCCGCCCCGCGTCCTCGTTCAGCACACGTGTGATTTTCTCCGGTGGACAGGCTCTTACCGAGCATTGACGGTGTATTTGCAGGCATACACCATACGCCCGGCTTACGATCCGCCGTGATGAACGCCGTGACGAAAGCCGTGATGACCACCGCCGGAAAACGCCGGCTCCTCGCCCTCGCCGCCGCCTGGCTCGGCACCCGGGCCCTGATGCTGTGGCTGCTCGCACACGACGCGGCGCCACGGCTCGGCTCGGGCACGGTCGCACGGGAGGTGTGGCACCTGTACCACGACTGGTACGGCACCCTCGCGCACGGCGCCTTTCCCGCGCACGACCCGCTGTGGCAGTACCCGCCGGGGGCCGGCGCGGTGCTGCTGTCGCCCGCGCTGCTGCCGGGCCTGACGTACTTCCAGGCGTTCGTCCTGCTCACCCTCGCCGCCGACGCGGCGATCGCGCTGGCACTGGCCTTCGTGGGCAACCGCCCCGGCCGCAGGCTCCTCGGGGCCGCGATGTGGGTGGGCGGCCTGCCGCTGCTCCTGCACGTCCCGCTCGCCCGCTACGACGTGCAGGTCACCGCCTTCGCCGTCATCTCCCTGTTGACGTTGCCGCGCTCCACGCGCGCGTGCGGGGTGTTCGCGGCGCTCGGCGCTCTGGTGAAGGTGTGGCCGGCGCTGGTGCTGCTGGGCACGCCGAGGGGGCGTACGACGCGTTCGGCGTGGGTGTGGGCCGCCGTCACCGGGGCCGGGTCGCTCGCGGTCCTCGCGACGCTGTTCGCCCACCCCTTCGACTTCCTGCGCCAGCAGGGCGGGCGGGGCGTGCAGATCGAGTCGCTCGGCGGTACGGCGCTCGCCTTCGCGACACACGCCGGATGGCCCGGGAAGGTGCAGTACCAGTACGGCGCGATGGAGTTCACCGGCCCGCACGTGCGGACCGTGGCGCACCTCTCCCTCGCGCTCACGGCGGTCGCCTTCGCACTGCTGCTTCTGTGGCGGCTGCGGGCCCGGCGCTGGACGCCCGCGACGCCGTACGACGCCGCGCTGAGCGCCGTCCTGCTGTTCACCGTCACCAGCCGGGTGATCAGCCCGCAGTACATGATCTGGCTGCTGGGCCTGGCCGCCGTGTGCCTGACCTCGCGGCACACCGTGCAGCGCCCGGTGGCCGCCCTGGTGCTGGCCGCGACCGCGCTGAGCGCCGTCGCCTATCCGGCCCTGTACGGCCAGGTCATCGCCTGCACCTGGACGGGCTGCGCGCTGATGTTCGCCCGTAACGGACTGCTCGCCGCAGCCGCCGTCCTGTCCCTCGTCCGGCTGTGGCGCTCCACCCGCCCGGCGGCGCTGTCTCCCGCGCCCACCCGCGGACCGGACGCGGTCACCCACCGCCTCCCCCAGCACTCCGGCGCCTAGCAATCCGCTGACGGGACTCCACCGCCTGCTTCACTGACACCGCACGACCACGGGCCAACTGACGAAGGGGACGGCCGCACATGACCTGGCTGATCACCGGCGGCGCCGGATACATCGGGGCGCATGTCGTCCGGGCGATGATCGAGGCGGGCGAGCGGACCGTGGTGTACGACGACCTGTCCACGGGCGTCGCCGAGCGCGTGCCGCGGGGTGTGCAACTGGTGGTGGGATCGACGCTGGACGGCGAGCGGGTCGCGCGCGCCCTGGCGGTCCACGACGTCAGCGGGGTCATCCACCTGGCGGCGAAGAAGCAGGTGGGCGAGTCGATGGACCTGCCGCTGCACTACTACCGGGAGAACGTCGAGGGCCTGCGCGTCCTCCTGGAGGCGGTGACGGCGGCCGGCGTCCCGTCCTTCGTGTTCTCGTCCTCGGCGGCGGTGTACGGCATGCCGGACGAGCCCCTGGTGACGGAGGAGACACCCTGTGTGCCCATGTCTCCGTACGGCGAGACGAAACTGGTCGGCGAATGGCTGGTCGGCGCGACGGCTCGCGCGACGGGCCTCTCCACCGCCTCCCTCCGCTACTTCAACGTGGCGGGCGCCGCGACCCCCGAACTCGCGGACACCGGCGTCCACAACCTGATCCCCATGGTCTTCGAGAAGCTCACCGACGACGCACCCCCGCGCATCTTCGGCGACGACTACGAAACCCCTGACGGAACCTGCGTCCGCGACTACATCCACGTGGTGGACCTGGCCGAAGCCCACGTAGCAGCCGCCCGCACGCTCCAGTCCGCACCGGGCCGCCACCTCACCCTCAACATCGGCCGCGGCGAGGGCGTCTCGGTCCGCGAAATGATCGACCGCATCAACGCCATCACCGGCTACGACCGCCCCCCGACAGTCACCCCCCGCCGCCCGGGCGACCCGGCCCGGGTAGTCGCCTCCGCGGACCGCGCCGCCACGGAACTGGCCTGGAAGGCCAAACACGACGTCCAGGACATGATCACCTCGGCCTGGGAGGGCTGGGTACGGGTCCATCCGGAGGCGGCACGGGGCTAGACACCGCGCGGGGGTGCGCGCCCCGAAGGGCACCGGCCGTCTCGATTTTGCGGCTCCGCCGCGCGGGCGTGACCAGCCACCGTACGCGCCGCCAGTGAAGCCTGAAGATACTTGGTTGTTCAGGTACGTCAGTACGGCCAGTACCCGGCGGTGGCCGCTGTCGCTCGGGGGCAGGCCCAGTTTGAGGAAGACGTTGCCGATGCGCTTGGGGACCGCGCGTTCGGCGGGTGAGGAGTTCGGTGACGACCTCGGGGTCGAGCGCCGTACCGCCGGCGGCAACCCGTTCCAGTGCGTCGAGGAACTCGTCGACCCGGCCCACCCGGCCCTTGAGCAGGTAGCCGAGCCGCTCACACCCCCGGTCAGCAGTTCGGCCGCGTACGACTCCTCGACGTACTGCGACAGCACCAGCACCGCAGCCCGGGGATCCGCGCACGCACCTCGATCGCCGCTCTCAGGCCCTCGTCGCGGAAGCCGGGCGGCCTGCGCACATCGAGCACGGCGGCGTCGGGACGGTGCTCCAGGAGGGCGGGCAGGACCTGGGGCCCGGTCCGGCGACGGCCACGACCTCGTGCCCTGCGGAGGTCAGGAGGAGAACGAGACCCCCGCGCGGCCGAGGCCGCAGCACACTCACAGCGCCTTGAGAGCCTCCGCGGTGGCCCGCGCCAGCGCCGCCAGGTAGTCCTTCGGCAACTTCGGGCTGCGGATCACCACCGAGCGCCAGTAGAGGGGCCCGGAGATCAGGTCGAGCGCGAGGTCCTCGTCCAGCTCCCCGTTGATCTCCCCGCGCTGCGCCGCCGCCACGATGATCTTGAGGGCCACGCCTTCCTGCCCCTCGCGCAGGGTCTTCTGCATGGCCTCGGCGATCTCCGGGTTGCGGGCCGCCTCGGCCTGCAGGTCCGGGATGATCTGCGAGGCCACCGGGTGCCGCAGGGCGCGCGAGGTGACCTCGTACAGCAGCCGCAGATCACCCTCCAGGGAGCCCGTGTCCGGCGTCGGCAGGCCCAGCACCGCGATCGCCGAGACGACGTCGAGGACCAGGTGCAGCTTGGACCGCCAGCGGCGGTACACCGCGGTCTTGCCGACGCCTGCGCGGCGCGCGATCCCCTCGATGGACATCCGCGCATAGCCGACGGCCGCGAGCTCCTCGAAGACGGCCGCACGGATGGCTTCCGTCACGTCCTCCCGCAGTACGGCCGCCCCCGCGGGGGTTCGGCGGCGCGGACGCGTCTGGGGCTCCTCGGCGTTCGTCGTCATGCGGACCAGCATAGGGCGTTGCGACGAAACGGTTGCGTCGTTACGGCCCGACCCGACGAACACGTCACGACGAAACGGTTGCGTTCCGACGTCAACGTGTCCTACGCTCGCGTTGCGACGATACGGTCTCGTCCCGACGTAAGAAAACGTGAAGAGAAACGTAAGGAAACGCCGGACACCGGACCGTCCGGCCGACGGGCCGGACGACGCCAGCACCCCCCTCCCCCGAGTGAAAGCAGCGGATGTGAGCCAGGTCCTCGACACACCGCCCCCGACGCCGGCCCCGGCCGACGACGACCTCGCGGCCCTCGCCGCCCGCCACGGCCTCTCGGTCAGCGGCGCCCGCCCCTCCCTGCCCGAGTACGTACGGCAGCTGTGGGCCCGGCGCCACTTCATCACGGCGTTCGCCACGGCCAAGCTCACCGCCCAGTACGCCCAGGCGAAGCTCGGCCAGGTCTGGCAGGTCATGACCCCGCTGCTGAACGCGGCGGTGTACTACTTCATCTTCGGTGTCCTGCTCGGCACCAAGCGGCATGTGCCGGACTACATCCCGTTCCTGGTCACGGGCGTGTTCATCTGGACGTTCACTCAGAGCTCGATCATGGCGGGCACCCGCGCGATCTCCGGCAACCTGGGCCTGGTCCGGGCGCTGCACTTCCCGCGGGCCGCGCTGCCGATCTCCTTCTGCCTCCAGCAGCTGCAGCAGCTGCTGTTCTCGATGGCCGCGCTGATCGTCATCCTGCTCTGCTTCGGGGTTCCGCTCGCGTTCTCCTGGTTGCTGGCGTTCCCGGCGCTGGTCCTGCAGTTCACCTTCAACACCGGCATGTCGTTGATCATGGCCCGGATGGGCGCCAAGACCCCGGACATCGCCCAGTTGATGCCTTTCGTCCTGCGCACCTGGATGTACGTGTCCGGCGTGATGTGGAGCATCGACAAGCTGGCCGGCAAGCACAGCGGCCTGCCGCACTGGGTGGAGCCGGTGCTCCAGGCCCAGCCGGCCGCGGTCTACATCGACCTGATGCGCTTCGCGCTGATCGACAGCTTCCACGCCAAGCAGCTGCCGCACCATGTGTGGGTGTACGCGGCCGGCTGGGCGCTGCTCGCCGGAGTCGGCGGCTTCATCTACTTCTGGAAGGCTGAGGAGACGTACGGCCGTGGCTGAGCACACCATCGAACGCATCCCCACCGTCGTCGTCGACGGCGTCGACATCGTCTACCGGGTCAACGGCACCGGTGCGGGCAAGGGTTCCGCCACCGCGGCGCTCAACCGCATGGTGCGCCGCAAGCAAACGGAGAAGGCGTCCGGCGTCCGTACAGTGCACGCCGTCAAGAACGTGTCCTTCGTCGCGTACAAGGGCGAGGCCGTCGGCCTGATCGGCACCAACGGCTCCGGCAAGTCGACCCTGCTGAAGGCGGTCGCGGGCCTGCTGCCGGTCGAGAACGGCCACATCTACACCGACGGCCAGCCCTCCCTGCTCGGCGTCAACGCTGCCCTGATGGGCGACCTGACCGGCGAGAAGAACGTCTACCTCGGCGGGCTCGCCATGGGCATGTCCCGCGAGGAGATCAGGGACCGCTACGAGGACATCGTCGACTTCTCCGGCATCAACGAGAAGGGCGACTTCATCACCCTCCCCATGCGGACGTACTCCTCCGGCATGGGCGCCCGGCTGCGCTTCTCCATCGCCGCCGCCAAGGACCACGACGTGCTCCTCATCGACGAGGCCCTCGCCACCGGCGACCGGTCCTTCCAGAAGCGCTCCGAGGAACGCATCCGCGAACTGCGCCAGCAGGCGGGCACCGTGTTCCTGGTCAGCCACAACAACAAGTCCATCCGCGACACCTGCGAACGCGTGCTGTGGCTGGAGCGCGGCGAACTGCGCATGGACGGCCCGACCGAGGAGGTCATGGCGGCGTACGAGGAGTTCACCGGAGGCGCGGACAAGCCGAAGGCCGCCTGAACACCGTCACCAGAGCGAGGTGCCCCGAGCCGGTCGGCTCGGGGCACCTCGCTTTCGTACCGCCTGCTACGAGTGCGTGCGCAGCAGGGTGCGCATCGTGCGCATCGCCACCGACAGGTTGGCGAGGTCGAACGTCTCCGAGCTCTGGATCTCCTCCAGCGTCGTGCGCGCCCGGCCCAGGATCGCCGTGTTCTTCTCCTCCCAGGCCTTGAAGCGCTGCTCGGGAGTCGAGGTGCCGTTGCCCACCGCCAGGACGTCCGCGGTCAGCGCCGCGTGCGCCGCGTACAGGTCCTCACGGATGGAGGCGCGGGCCATGGACTGCCAGCGGTCGGCGCGCGGCAGTTCGATGATGCGGTCCATGAGCTGGGTGATGTGCAGACGGTCGGCGAGGTCGTAGTAGACCTCGGCGACGTCCAGCGGCTCCTTGCCCATGCGGTCGGCCACCGAGACGATGTCGAGGGCCGGGAAGGCGGAGGAGAACCCGGCCACGCGGGTGGCGAGTTCGTCCGGGACGCCGGCGCCGGTCAGCTCGTCGTGGATCTGCTGCCACCATTCGAGGTCCGCGCCGCGCAGCAGCTTGGTGAGCTGCTGCCAGACCTGCTCGACGCGCTCGCCGAAGAAGTCCACCGTCTCCGCGAGCTGCAGCGGCTGCGGCCGGTTGTTGAGCAGCCAGCGCGTGCCGCGCTCCACCAGTCGGCGCGAGTGCAGCCGGATCCGGGTCTGGACGGCGGCCTCGACCCGGTTGTCCAGCTCCTCGACCGCGTCCCACACCGGTGCCGAGCAGAAGATCGCCCGGGCCGCGGTCTGCGCCCGCACGATCTCCTCGAGGGAGGCGCCGGTCTCCTCGCGCAGCCGGTGCAGATAGGTCGTACCGCCCGTGTTGACCGTGTCGTTGACCAGGACGGTCGTGGTGATCTCGCGGTGCAGCGGGTGGCTGTCGATGCCGTCGGCGAACTTCTCGCGCAGGGCCGTCGGGAAGTACGCGTGCAGCAGACCGCGCAGATACGGGTCGTCCGGCAGCGAGGTGTGCAGCAGCTCCTCGGCAACCGTGATCTTCGTGTACGCCAGCAGGACGGCCGTCTCGGGGCCGGTGAGGCCCTGGCCGGCGCTGAGGCGCTCACGGATCTGGCGATCGGTCGGCAAGAACTCCAGCGCCCGGTCGAGGTGCCCCTCGCGCACCATGTGGCGGATGAATCGCTGCTGGGCGTGGAGCATGTCCTTGGACTGGGCCAGGGCGTTGGCGAGCGCCGTGTTCTGCGCGTAGTTGTTGCGCAGGACCAGCGCGCCGACCTCGTCGGTCATCTCGGCGAGCAGCTGGTTGCGCTGCTTGACGGTCATGTCGCCGTCCGCGACCAGGCCGTTGAGCAGGATCTTGATGTTCACCTCGTGGTCGGAGGTGTCCACGCCCGCGCTGTTGTCGATCGCGTCCGTGTTGATCTTGCCGCCGTGCCGTGCGAACTCGATCCGGCCGAGCTGGGTCAGACCCAGGTTGCCGCCCTCGCCGACGACCTTGACCCGCAGGTCGGCGCCGTCGACCCGGATCGGGTCGTTGGCCTTGTCGCCGACGTCCGCCTGACTCTCCGTGCTGGCCTTCACATACGTACCGATGCCGCCGTTCCACAGCAGGTCCACCGGAGCCTGGAGGATGGCCTTCATCAGGTCGGCCGGGGTCATCTTGGAGACCTTGCCCTCGATGCCGAGGGCCTCGCGGATGTGCGAGTTGAGCTGGATGGCCTTGGCGGTACGCGGGAACACGCCGCCACCTGCGGAGATGAGCTCGGCGTTGTAGTCGGCCCAGCTGGAGCGCGGCAGCTCGAAGATACGGCGGCGCTCGGCGTACGAGGTCTCCGCGACCGGGTTCGGGTCGATGAAGATGTGCCGGTGGTCGAAGGCGGCGACCAGGCGGATGTGCTCGCTCAGCAGCATGCCGTTGCCGAACACGTCACCGGACATGTCGCCGATGCCGACGACGGTGAAGTCCTCGCTCTGCGTGTCGACGCCCAGCTCCCGGAAGTGCCGCTTGACGGACTCCCAGGCGCCGCGGGCGGTGATGCCCATGCCCTTGTGGTCGTAGCCCGCCGAGCCACCGGAGGCGAAGGCGTCACCGAGCCAGAAGTTGTACGTCTGAGCGACCCCGTTGGCGATGTCCGAGAAGGTCGCGGTGCCCTTGTCGGCGGCGACCACGAGGTAGGTGTCGTCCTCGTCGTGCCGCACCACGTCGGCCGGGGGCACGACCTCGCCGGCCACCATGTTGTCGGTGATGTCGAGCAGCGCCGAGATGAACGTCTTGTAGCTGGCGATGCCCTCGGCCAGCCACGCGTCCCGGTCCACGCCCGGATCCGGCAGCTGCTTCGCGACGAACCCGCCCTTCGCGCCGACCGGCACGATGACGGTGTTCTTCACCATCTGCGCCTTGACCAGGCCGAGGATCTCGGTCCGGAAGTCCTCACGCCGGTCGGACCAGCGCAGACCACCTCGGGCGACCTTCCCGAAGCGCAGGTGCACGCCCTCCACACGCGGCGAGTACACCCAGATCTCGTACGCCGGGCGCGGCGCCGGCAGGTCCGGGATCGCCTGCGGGTCGAACTTCATGGACACGTACGCGTGCGGCTTGCCGCCCGCCGCCTCCTGGAAGAAGTTCGTACGCAGGGTCGCCTTGATGACGGTCAGGAAGGACCGCAGGATCCGGTCCTCGTCGAGGGAGGCCACCTGGTCGAGGGCCGCGTCGACCTCTTCGAGCAGCGCGTCGACGATCTCGTGCCCGGCGCGCTGCCGGTCCGGGGACATCCGCGCCTCGAACAGCGAGACGAGCAGCCGGGTGGTGTGGACGTTGTTGCGGAGGGTGTCCTCCATGTAGTCCTGGCTGAAGGTGGAGCCTGCCTGGCGCAGGTACTTGGCGTACGCGCGCAGCACCATCGCCTGCCGCCAGGTCAGTCCGGCGCTCAGCACCAGGGCGTTGAAGCCGTCGTTCTCCGCCTTGCCGGTCCAGGTGGCGGCGAAGGCTTCCTGGAAGCGCTCGCGGGCGTCGTCACCGAGGTAGTCGCCGCTGCCGTTCTGCGACTTGGGCATGCGCAGGCCGAAGTCGTAGATCCACGCGGTGGTGCGGTCCGAGCAGCGCAGTTCGTACGGCCGCTCGTCCGTCACCTCGACACCGAGCCGGCTGAGGGCCGGCAGCACCGCGGACAGGGAGACGGCCTCACCCTTGCGGTAGATCTTGAACCGGCGCTCCTCGGGGGCGGCGCCGACGGGCTCGTACAGACTGAGCGAGAAGTCCTGGCCGCTTTCGGCCTGTGCCTCGCTGAGCTGCTCCAGGTGGACGAGGTCGGCGACCGCGGCACGCGGGGTGTGGTCGGCCTTGTAGCCCTCGGGGAACGCGTTGTTGTAGCGGCGCAGCAGTTCGGCGGCGTGCTCCTCGCCGAATTCTGCGTTCAGCGCCTCGGCGAAGCCGTCGGCCCAGGAGCGGGCGGCCTCCACCAGGCGGGCCTCGATGCGATCCTTGTCGGCGTCGGACAGCTGCGGCAGCTCGGTGCCCTGCGGGACCCGGACCACGAAGTGCAGCCGGGACAGGATCGACTCGGTGTTCCAGGCCGTGAAGTCGACGCTGGTGCCGCCGAGTTCCTCCTTCAGGATGTCGATGATCCTCAGGCGCACACCGGTGGTGTAGCGGTCGCGCGGGAGGTAGACGAGGGCGGAGTAGTAGCGCCCGTACTCGTCCTGCCGCAGGTAGAGGCGCAGCCGCCGGCGCTCCTGCAGGTACAGGACGGAGGTGGCGATGGATTCGAGTTCGCTGGCCGGCGTCTGGAAGAGCTCGTCGCGCGGGTAGGTCTCCAGGATCTGCAGCAGGTCGCGCCCGTCGTGGCTGTTGGGCGAGAAGCCGGCGCGCTCCAGGACCTCCTCGACCTTGCGGCGGATGACCGGGACCCGGCGCACCGACTCGGTGTAGGCGGCGGAGGAGAACAGGCCGAGGAAGCGGCGCTCACCCACGACATTGCCGTCCGCGTCGAACTTCTTGACGCCGATGTAGTCCAGGTACGAGGGCCGGTGCACGGTGGCCCGGCTGTTCGCCTTGGTCAGGACGAGGAGCTTGTGCTCGCGGGCCTTGGCGCGGGCGTCGGCGGGCAGCCGCTCGAAGGACGGGCTCACCGGGTGGCTGTCGTCCCCGGCGTGGTGCGGGTCGGAGCGCAGGATGCCGAGGCCGGTGCCGGGCACGGCGGCCAGCGAGTCGTCCTCACGCAGCTGGTACTCGCGGTAGCCGAGGAAGGTGAAGTGATCGGCGGACAGCCAGCGCAGCAGCTCGCGGGCTTCCTCGATGTCCTGCTCGCGCAGGTCGGTGGCGACGGGCTCCTCGGGCAGTTCGTCGGCCATGCGCAGCGACGCGTCCCGCATCTTGTCCCAGTCCTCGACGGCCTCGCGGACGTCGGACAGCACACGCAGCAGGTCGGCGGTGATCTGCTTGAGGTCGCCACGGTCGGTCTCGCGGTCGATCTCGACGTGGATCCAGGACTCGGTGTGCGCGTCGTGCGGCAGTTCGCCGCCCGGCTGCGCGCTGAGCACCTCGATGAGCCTGCCGGTGACATCCCGGCGGACGACGATCTGCGGGTGGATGACGACGTGGATCCCGCGTCCCTGGCGCGTCAGCTCATTGGTGACGGAGTCGACCAGGAAGGGCATGTCGTCGGTGACGACCTCGACGACGGAGTGGCTGCACGTCCACCCGTTCTCCTCCACCGTGGGGGTGTGGACCCGCACGTTGGCCGTGCCCTGGGGGCGATTCTCGGCCAGCCGGTAGTGCGAGAGCGCGGCGCCGAAGATGTCGACCGGGTCGCGGCCGTTCAGGTCCTCTGGGGCGGTGTGCAGGTAGTAGCGCTGGAGGAACGCGAGCACGGTCTCCCGGTCTGGGGTGCTCCCGTCCGTCGTCCCGGTCGGTAGGTGCCCCCCGACCGGGCTGTTCTCAGCTACCCGGGCGGCCCTTTCGAGCAGCTCGGCCTTGGCTTCGTCCAGCTTGGTCTGCATTGTCCTCTGGCTCCTGTCGCGCGCCGTTGCGTGACGTAGAAGGAAGTACGGTCTCTTCCCCTGCGGCTCTTCGCCACGGCCCGGGTTCTCCGGTCTGCTCCGACGCTATGCCGCAAGGTGAGATGAGCGGGAAGATATGAGCCATATTTGAGCTGCCCCGAGGGTGTGACGCTGCTCTCCGCAGCGGCCGCGTCCTGGGGGCGAATGGCATCCCGGGAGCCCTTCCGGCCCCCTCCTGCCCGCGAAGACCAGCGACCGCCGCCCGGTCACGGAGGTGGTCCGTGCTCGCCGGGCGCAGGGCAGGGGCAACGGTGCCCCCGCGAGCTATCGCGCTGATCACGCCATAAGGCTATCGCTCAGTACGGGGGGCCCGTCATGAGCCGTATGTGTACAAAACCAGGGGTGGAACTTTGACACTCTGCACAGCGGCAAAGGCCCCACTGTCGTGCGGGCCGACGAAACGAACCCCTCATCTGATCCCCCTTGCTCGAATACGACCGGACCCCTTGGCAAGACCACCCGCAGGAGGGACGTTGCCCATGACAGCGCACGCCCGCCCGAGGGGAGCCGCCCGACATGACCGTAAAAATCCTCATCGTCACCGGCGACGCAGCAGAGTCACTCGAGGTCCTGTACCCCTACCAGCGCCTCCGCGAGGAGGGCTACGACGTCCATATCGCGGCCCCCGCCCGCAAGAAGCTCCAGTTCGTCGTCCATGACTTCGAACCCGGTTTCGACACCTACACCGAGAAGCCCGGCTACACCTGGCCCGCAGATCTCGCCTTCGCCGAGGTTGATCCCGGCCAGTACGCCGCCCTCGTCATCCCGGGCGGCCGTGCTCCCGAGTACCTCCGCAACGACCCCGAACTCCGCAAGATCCTCAAGTCCTTCTTCGACGCGGACAAGCCGGTCGCCCAGATCTGCCACGGCCCCCTGCTCACCGCCGCGGTGGACGGCCTCCGCGGCCGCCGCGTCACGGCGTACCCCGCCCTGGAACCCGACATGCAGGCCGCAGGCGCCACCTTCCAGGACACCGAGGCCGTGGTCGACGGCACCCTGATCTCCTCCCGCGCCTGGCCGGACCACCCGGCCTGGATGCGGGAATTCCTGACCGTGCTACGGGCAAAGGCCCCGGTGGCATGACGGGCTGACGCAGCCAGGGGCAGTCGTGCCGCGCCGCGCCGTCTGCGGGCAGTCGTGCCGCTGGGGCGGCACGGGTGGGCGCAGACGGCACCCCGCAAGCGCGGGCAGGCAAACCCCACCAGCCCAGCCCCGGTGCCGGGCGCCGCAAAACCCCGCCCAGCCCGCAGCGCCCTACGCCGCCAACCGCTCCGCCTCAGCAACCGCCTCCCCCAGGGTGTCCACCACCGGCACCCCCACCACCTCGAGGCTGGCCCGACCATGCGACCCGCCGGTGTACAGCACCGCCCGCGCACCCACGTACTGCGCAGCCACCGCATCATCGGCGGCATCCCCGATCACCACCGTACGAGCCGGATCCACACCGACCAGTGAGCCGAGGTGCCGCACCATGTGCTCCGCCTTGCTCCCTCCCGACGGCCCCGTCCGCCCGTCGACGCGTATGAAGTGCGCCTCTATCCCGAACCCCCGCACCAACGGCACGAGTTCGTCGTGCGTGTACATGCTCAGGATCGACTGGCTGCGTCCGGCCGACCGCCACCCCGCGAGCAGTTCCGCCGCCCCCTCGGTCAGCCCGCAGCCGATCCGGTGCTCGGCGTAGTACCGGTGGAAGGTCTCGTCCATGACCTCCCATTCGGCGTCCGTCGGCAGCCGGCCCATGAGCCGCTCGTAGAACTTCGGCACCGGCACGCAGTACAGCTCCCGGTACTGCTCCATCGTGATCGGCTCAAGGCCGAGCTCGGCGAACGCCGCGTTCGTCGCCCCGATGATCGCGTCATTGTCGTGGAACAGCGTCCCGTTCCAGTCCCAGACAATGTGCGCCCCTGTCTGCTTCCCCATGCCAAAAACGTACCCGCCGCCACTGACAATCAAGAGCGCCGCAGATCAGACAGCCATGGAGCACGGTGAGCTCAGTCCCCGAGCCCGACCAGGTCGGGGATCTCCTGCGTCGCGTACCAGAGCAGTTCGTGGTCCTCGGCGCCGTCCACCACGAACTGTGCATCGTCATCCCCACGGTCCGCCGCTTCGAGCGCCTCGGCCGCGGCGGCCACGTCCTCCTCCGCGTCGTCGAGGTCGACGTGCACGGCGGCGGCCTTGGCCAGCGCCACGGCCCCGGTCACCCGCACCTCGCCGAGCGCGACCGGGTCGAGGCCCCGGTCGGGGTCGGCGGACGCGGCGCCGTCGGGCACGTCGACGGCGACCACGACCCGGCGCCTTACCACCCCGGGATCCGCGGCCAGCAGCCGAAGCGAGGCCAGCGCGGCACGGTTGAGGGCCGCATACTCCAGTTCCTCGATGTCGTCCGAGAGGTACCACTCGCGAAGGCCGGGCGTGACGGCGTACGCCACGAGCGGCCCTGCCCCCAGCTCTCCCGTCTTGTACGCCTCGGCGAGACCGGAGAGGGTCAGGGGGACGTAGACGCGCATGGCTGGCCGCTTTCGTGGTCGGTGGCTGGGCGCGCTCACGCGCCTTGTGAAGGGCCTTCAGGATACGTGCGGGAGTCCCCTTTCGAGTCCCTGCCCGCAAGCCCGGAGGCGTCTACTTCCGGCCGCGGAATTCACCCGGCGCGCCCCCGTGATCACGGGGTTTCAGGCCCCCACCATCACTCTGATAGGTGAAGATTCCGACCACCCCGGCCCGGCTCCCCGTGTCCTTGCTGCCGCCACCCCTCGCCCCGTACAAGATCCCCAACGCCAAGTTACCGGCGGGTATCAATCCGTCTCACCGAACGGGGACGCACATGCACAAGATCATGACCAGGACACAGCACCAGCCGGGCGCCCGCCCTCCCGGCCGCCGCGACTCCCGCCGCCCCGGCGGCGCCCCGCCCCGGACGCCCGGCGGAACCCCGACCCGCACCGCCCCGGGCGGCGGCCGCCCACCGGGCTCCCGGACGGACACCCCCTCCCCGAGCACCGGGCCCGCCGACAACCGCCCGCCGACGGCTCCGGGCGCGCGTACCGCCACCGCGGCCCGCACCACCACCCACGCACCGCCCAACACGGCTCCGGTCCCAGAAGAAACCGTCCTTGCCCCCGGGAACCCAGCCGGCCACCCGCCCTGCCGCACCGGTCACACCCGGCCGATCCCCCAGCCCCGCCCCACCGATGTCTTCGCCGACCTCCTCCTCGCCGTGCTGAGCGGTCAGCGCCCCGTCCACTCGATGCTGCGGCACACCGCGGGCCGGGCCTACGACGAACTGGCCTGGCTCGCCGAACGCGGCCCCCTGCGCACCCGCGGCGCGCGTCCCGTCGTCCGCGACATCGGCTACTACGAAGCCCGTCCCGGTGCCGTCGAGGCCTTCGCCCGCATCGGCGCCGGTGACCAGCTGCGGGCCATGGCCTTCCGCCTGGAACGAGGCCAGGACCTGCGCTGGCGCTGCACGGCGGTGGAACTCGGTGGCCCCCGCCCACCGCGCACCACCGGCGACGACTAGACGACCAGAGGGGCTGCCACGCGGCCCGCGCCGCCGTACGCAGAAGGGCCGGGCCACCCCGAGGTGACCCGGCCCTTCAAGCCGCTACGACGCGCTGCTCACTTCTTGCGGCGACGCCCGTTCCGGGACTGCTTGCGCCGCTCCGCGCGCGTGAGGCCGTCGGCCTCCGAGCGCACCGGCTCCTCGTCGCCCACGAAGTCGCCCTCGATGGTGCCGCCCTCGCCGTCCACGGTCGGCGCGGAGAAGTGCAGGTTCCGGCGCTGCGGAGCGTCCAGCCCCTTGGCGCGGATCTCCGGGCGGCTGCCCGCCTGCGCCGGCACCACGTCCTGCTTCTCCATGTCGACCGGCTCGGCGTCCTCGACCGGGACCTCCTCGACCTGCTGCTCGACCTGGACCTCCAGGTTGAACAGATAGCCGACGGACTCCTCCTTGATGCCCTCCATCATGGCGGTGAACATGTCGAAGCCCTCGCGCTGATACTCGACCAGCGGGTCCTTCTGCGCCATCGCGCGCAGGCCGATGCCCTCCTGGAGGTAATCCATCTCGTAGAGGTGCTCGCGCCACTTGCGGTCCAGGACCGACAGCACGACCCGGCGCTCCAGCTCACGCATGATCTCGGAGCCGAGCTGTGCCTCGCGCGCCTCGTACTGCTGGTGGATGTCGTCCTTGATGGACTCGGAGATGAACTCGGCGGTCAGACCGGCACGGTCGCCGGCCGCCTCCTCAAGTTCCTCGACGGTCACCTTCACCGGGTAGAGCTGCTTGAAGGCGCCCCACAGCCGGTCGAGGTCCCAGTCCTCCGCGAAGCCCTCGGCGGTCTCCGCGGCGATGTACGCGTCGATCGTGTCGTCCATGAAGTGGCCGATCTGCTCCTGCAGATCCTCGCCCTCCAGGACGCGGCGCCGCTCGCCGTAGATGACCTCACGCTGGCGGTTGAGGACCTCGTCGTACTTCAGGACGTTCTTGCGGGTCTCGAAGTTCTGCTGCTCGACCTGTGACTGTGCGGACGCGATCGCGCGCGTGACCATCTTGTTCTCGATCGGGACATCGTCCGGGACGTTCGCCATCGACATCACGCGCTCGACCATCTGGGCCTTGAAGAGCCTCATCAGGTCGTCGCCGAGCGAGAGGTAGAAGCGGGACTCGCCCGGGTCGCCCTGACGGCCGGAGCGACCGCGCAGCTGGTTGTCGATACGCCGCGACTCGTGCCGCTCGGTGCCCAGGACGTAGAGCCCGCCGAGCTCCTTGACCTCTTCGAACTCCGCCTTCACGGCCTTCTCGGCACGCTCCAGGGCGTCGGGCAGGAAGTGCGCCCACTCCTCGATGTGCTCCTCGGGGTCGAGGCCGCGCTGGCGCAGCTCCGCCTCGGCGAGATCGTCGGGGTTGCCGCCGAGCTTGATGTCCGTACCACGACCGGCCATGTTGGTGGCGACGGTCACGGCGCCCTTGCGGCCGGCCTGGGCGACGATCGTCGCCTCACGGTCGTGCTGCTTCGCGTTCAGCACTTCGTGCTGGATACCGCGCTTGGAGAGCTGCTGCGAGAGGTATTCGGACTTCTCGACCGACGTCGTACCGACGAGGATCGGCTGGCCCTTCTCGTGCTTCTCGGCGATGTCGTCGACGACCGCCTCGAACTTGGCGACCTCGGTGCGGTAGATCAGGTCCGACTGGTCCTTGCGGATCATCGGCTTGTTGGTCGGGATCGGGACGACGCCGAGCTTGTAGATCTGGTGGAACTCGGCCGCCTCGGTCATCGCCGTACCGGTCATGCCGGAGAGCTTCTTGTAGAGGCGGAAGAAGTTCTGCAGGGTGATCGTGGCGAGCGTCTGGTTCTCGTCCTTGATGTCCACCCCTTCCTTCGCCTCGATCGCCTGGTGCATGCCCTCGTTGTAGCGGCGGCCGGCGAGGATACGGCCGGTGTGCTCGTCGACGATCATGACCTCGCCGTCGATGACGACGTAGTCCTTGTCCTTCTTGAAGAGCTCCTTGGCCTTGATGGCGTTGTTCAGGTAGCCCACCAGAGGCGTGTTCACCGACTCGTAGAGGTTGTCGATGCCCAGCCAGTCCTCGACCTTGCTGACGCCGGACTCGTGGATGGCGACCGTGCGCTTCTTCTCGTCGACGTCGTAGTCGCCGGTCTCCTCGACACCCTTGAGCGGGTTGCCCGCCTCGCCCTTCTTCAGGCGCGTGACCAGCTTGGCGAAGTCGCCGTACCACTTGGTGGCCTGGTCGGCCGGACCGGAGATGATCAGCGGCGTACGGGCCTCGTCGACCAGGATGGAGTCGACCTCGTCGACGATGGCGAAGTTGTGGCCGCGCTGCACCAGTTCGTCCTTCGACCACGCCATGTTGTCGCGCAGGTAGTCGAAGCCGAACTCGTTGTTCGTGCCGTACGTGATGTCGCACTCGTACTGCGCGCGACGCTCAGCCGGCGTCATGTTGGCGAGGATGCAGCCGACGCTCAGGCCCAGGAACTTGTGGACGCGCCCCATCATTTCGGAGTCGCGCTCGGCCAGGTAGTCGTTGACCGTGATGAGGTGGACGCCTTCCCCGGAGAGGGCGTTCAGGTACGCGGGCAGCGTGCCGACGAGCGTCTTGCCCTCACCGGTCTTCATCTCGGCGACATAGCCGAGGTGGAGCGCGGCGCCGCCCATCATCTGCACGTCGTAGTGACGCTGTCCGAGGACGCGCTTGGCAGCCTCGCGCACGGTGGCGAACGCCTCGGGGAGCAGGTCGTCCAGGCTCTCGCCGTCGGCGTACCGCTGCTTGTACTCATCGGTGAGGGCCCGCAGCTCGGCGTCGGAGAGGTCGACGAAGTCCTCTTCGATGGACTTGACCTGGTCCGCGATGCGGTGCAGCTTGCGCAGGATCTTGCCTTCGCCTGCACGCATGATCTTCGAGAGGACGGACACGGGGGTTGGTCTCCTTGCCGGTCGGGCCTGGCACGGTCGGTTTCCATTTGACTTACTGAGCAACGGCCATCGTATGCGAGGACCCCACCAAGCCGGGAGGCCCGCCGGTACGACGACCGCCGAAGGCTTCGCGCACCGCTTCAAATCTTCTTCAAAGGGGACAACGGACGGGCCCTGCGGATGGTGCCGCAGCACGCCGACGAATTGCGCGAATTGTGATCACGCGCTCACGCACGGCAAAAGGATGGCGTCCGTGTCGGACCCGCGAGGAGAATCAGCCGATGGAACCCGTCACGCTCACGACCTCCCGGCTGCTTCTGCGCACGGTCGGCCCCGAGGACACCGACGCGGTGTACACCGCGGCCCAGGATCCCGACATCCAGCGCTGGACGGCGATTCCCTCGCCCTACCTCGCCGAGCACGCGCGGACTTTCACCGAGGAACTCGCCCCCAAGGGGTGGGCGAACGGTTCCATACTCACCTTCGCTCTGTTCCTCCCCGAAGGGGAGGAACTCGTGGGCATGCTCAGCCTCACCATGCATTCTCTGAGCATGGCCGAGATCGGCTTCTGGGGCACGAAGGAGCACCGCGGCAACGGCTATGTCACCGAGGCCGTCGCCGAGGTCTCCCGCTGGGCCTTCACCCACCTGTCGGTGGACCGCGTGGAATGGCGGGCGGAAGTCGGCAACAACGCCTCCCGCGCGGTGGCGGAGCGCGCCGGCTTCGTCATCGAGGGCGTCCTGCGCTCCGCGATCATCCACGAGGGCGTGCGCCGGGACTCCTGGGTGGGTGCCCTGCTGCCCTCGGACCTCGGGCTGGCCTCGACGGCGCCGTATCTCCCCGCAACCGCCTCAACACCGGGCGTCCAGTGACGAATTCGCAGATCATCCCGCGTTGTCAGTGCCGCCGTCTATCGTGCCGACCATGACGTCCCCGCGCCCCGCCACCGATCTCTCGGCAGACGAAGCCCGCCGCATCGCCCTCCGCGCCCAGGGCCTTCTCGGCACACCCGACCGCAGAGCCGGCGTCCGCGGCGTCCTGCGCCATCTCGGCGCGGTCCAGCTGGACACGATCTCGGTGCTGGCGCGTTCCCACGAGCTCATCCCGTACGCCCGCCTCGGTGCGGTGGGCCGCGGAAAGGTCGAGGACGCGTACTGGAAGGCGCCGTCCGCCGCACCGCACGCCTTCGAGTACTGGTCGCACGCCGCGTGCATACTCCCCGTCGAGGAGTGGCCCCACTTCGCCTTCCGCCGCCGCGCCTACCGAAGCCGCCCGCACTGGAGCCACGCCCTCCCGGACGGCACCTACGACCAGGTCATCAAGCAGCTCCGCGCCGAAGGCCCCCTCACGGCGACGGAGTTGGGCGGTGCGAAGCGCACCAGTGAGTGGTGGGACTGGTCGGGCGCCAAGGTCGCCGTGGAGCGTGCGCTGATGTACGGGGAGGTGGTGTGCGTGGAGCGCCGCGGCTGGAAGCGGGTGTACGACCTCGCCGAGCGCGCGATCCCGGACGCGCTGCTGCACGACGAACTGGATGACACGGAGTGCCTGCGCCGTCTGGTCCGTCTGGCGGGTCAGTCCCTGGGCGTCGGCACGCGCGCGGACATCGCCGACTACCACCGTCTCAAGGGCGAGCAGGTCGACTCGGTGATCGCCGACTCGGGCCTGGTCCCGGTCACGGTCGAGGGCTGGTCCAAACCTGCCTGGGCCGACCCGGCCGCCCTGGACACGCCGCCACGCGGCCGCCACCGCACCACGCTCCTGTCCCCCTTCGACTCCCTGATCTGGGAGAGAGCCCGCACGGAGCGGATCTTCGGCTTCACCCACCGCCTGGAGGCCTACGTGCCAAAGCCGAAGCGGGTGTACGGCTACTTCGCGATGCCGGTCCTCGCCGGCGGCCGCCTCGTCGGCCGGGTGGACCCCGCCCGTGACGGCGCCACGCTGGTCGCCAAGCAGGTCACCCTGGACGGCCCCAAGGTGGTCCCGGCCGTGGCGGAGGCGCTGGTCGAGGCGGCCAGCTGGGTGAACTGCACGAGCGTACGCGTGGAGCGCGTGGACGCCCCGGAGCTGCACGAGCCGCTCACCAAGGAGGTGACCCGGGCACTCGTCGCGGCCATGCGCTGACCGCGGCCACCGGCCCGTCAGCGGATCTCGAGGATCTTCTCCCGCATCGCGTACACCACCGCTTCCATCCTGGAGTGCAGCTGCAGCTTCTCCAGGATGTTGCGGACGTGGTTCTTCACGGTGTTCTCGGAGATGAACAGTTCCTTGGCGATGTCCCGGTTGTTCATCCCGGTGGCGACGAGTTTGAGGACCTCCAGCTCGCGGTCCGTCAGCCGCGGTGCAGGCACGAGCCGACGCTCGTCGGTGCGCTGGATCATCGACTTGAACTCGGTGAGCAGCTTCGACGCCATGGACGGGCTGATCTGGGACTGTCCGTCGGCCACCGCGCGAATGGCGGTGGCCACCTCGTCCGTGGAGATCTCCTTGAGGAGATAACCGGTCGCGCCCGCCTTGATCGCGTCGTAGAGGTCGGCTTCCTCGTCGCTGATCGTCAGCATGATGATCTTGGCGCTGGGAGCGACCTCCTTGATGGAGGTGCAGGCCTCGATCCCGCCCCGCTTCGGCATCCGTACGTCCATCAGGACGATGTCCGGCAGCAGGTCGGCCGCCTTGTCGACGGCCTCCGCACCGTCCCCGGCCTCCCCGACGACCTGGATGTCCTCCTCGGCCGCGAGCACGATCTCCAGGCCCCGGCGGAAGAGGGCGTGGTCGTCCACGACAAGGACCCTGATCGGCTCCTTGCGTGGAGAGCCCGCGTCCGGGCCCATGCCGACGACGCCGTCGGCGTCCTCCTCGTGCATCGGTCCGAAGCTGTCCGCCATCGTTCCTCCCCCTGAAGGCTGTGGCCTGTGGTGCTGTGCCATCGCCAACCCAAGGCAGTGACCCACCGGTTGGGCCATTGCCGCCATGATTCCATGCCCGGGCGACAACGCGGTGACAGAGCGGTTCATGAAGGGGTCACACCGGTGCCCCTGGGGGCGCACAGGCGCTCCAGGGGCACCGGCTCAGCCGTCAGCCGCGCGGGTCAGCCGCCCAGGGTCCCGCCGGGCGCGGGAGACTGCGCCTGGGCAACCATCGGGTCGGTGCTGAGGTGGATGACGCCGTAGTCGTAGGCGTGCCGCCGGTAGACGACACTGGGTTCCTTCGTCTCGGAGTCGACGAACAGGTAGAAGTCGTGTCCGACCAGTTCCATCTCGTAGAGGGCCTGGTCGAGGGTCATGGGGGAGGCGACGTGGGTCTTCTCGCGGACGACGAGGGGGCCTTCGCCCTTGACCTCCAGTGAGCCGATCTTCTTGGTGGGCACTCCGTCCTGGTCTTCCTCGTGGACGGGGTGGCCGTTCCCGTTGAGCGTCGCCGCGCCCGGAACGTGGTCGGGGACCTCGGCGGCCGAGATCCTGCGCGCGCCGCGGCGAGAGAACCGCTTGTCGTGCTGCTTGCGCAGCCGGGCATCCAGCTTCTCCGCTGCCAGGTCCAGCGCCGCGTAGGGGTCACTGGCCGCTGCCTCCGCCCGGATCACCGGACCGCGGGAGCGGAGCGTGATCTCCACTCGGTCACAACGGTCGGCCTGTCGGGGGTTGGGCTCCTTGGACACCTCGACGTCGAGGCTGATCACCTTGCCGTCGAGCTTCTGGATCTTCTCCAGCTTCAGCTTCTCGGCCACGTGCTTGCGGAACCGCTCGGGCACCTCGGTCTTGCGGCCCTTGACGACGATGTCCACGCAGAACTCCGTTCCCGGATCACTCCGCTCCACTGGCGGAGCATCTCCCTTTTGCACCAGGTTCCGGCGAGCTCCGGAACCTACGGACTCGGTGACTTCCACCTCCTCCCCCGCGGGCAAGATCTCCACTCCACCGCGACGGGTGATTGTGAAAAACCCGCAGCACGGCATTCGGGTACGAGAGCGATGGCCTGCGCCTTTCTCTCACAACCGAACATATCTCGCCCGGACGGATGTCGTCACCCTCTACCGCGGCGTACCTCCGTTCAGGTGAATTGACCCTCTCATTACCTGCAACGATGCAAGCTGGCAGTCAGTTCCGGTTTATTTCGAAAGAATCTGGGGGCGCTGCGACCACGGCTGCGCAGATGACGTCACCTGCGCCGCCCGCACCCGCCATTCCTGGCACTGAGTGCATACGACCGGGCGCCCCGTCCGCCGAGTCGGCGATCCGTTCTCCTGCGCCTTCCCGAGCGGCTGCCGTGTACACAGCCGTAGTTGCTTCGCCGTACGAAACCAGCCCCGGGAACTGCCGTTGCGCGACCGCCTGTTGTTCTCTCCTCCCGCAGGCGCCCGCCCTTTCCTCCGGCCCCGTCGCCGCCCGCACGGCACGCGCCGCTTCGGCCAGGGAGGCGCCGGTGGTCATCAGATCGTCGACGAGCACGACCCAACCGCCGCGCAGCAGTCGGTCTCCGCCGGGAGCCACCGCCAGGGCGCCCGCGAGATTGTCCAGCCGCTGCCGGGAGTTGAGCCCCGCCTGGTCGGCCACGGTGCGCCGCTGCCGCAGCACGGCGAGGACCCGGGCCGCCGTTCCGGTCCGCCGCAGCTCGCCCGCCGCTGCGAGCGCGATCCGCCGTGCCGGGTCGTGGCCCCGCGCCCGCACCGCCGCACGCGCGGACGGAACGGGAACGAGCAGTACGGGCACTCCACCGCCCCCAGCCGCAGAGCCTGCCGCCTCCCTGAGCGCCGCCTGCACGGCGCCTGCCAGTGCCGTGCCGAGCGGTGCTGCGAGGGCCAGCGCGCCCCGTTCCTTGTGGGCCAGCAGCATGGCCCGCACCTCGTCGGCATACCGGGCGGCCGCGTGCACCACGGGCAGCCCGAAAGGCTCCGGCACCGGTCGCACCCGGCTCGGTGCGGTCCCGCTCAGGACGGCACGGCACTCCGGGCAGAGCACCGTGCGAGGCCTCCCGCAGCCTCCGCACTCGGCCGGCAGCACCAGGTCGGTGAGGTCCTGCCACCACCCCCGCATGCCCATCACTCTGCCAACGCCCGAGCTCCCCGGCCAGCCCTGTGGACAACTCCCTGTGGACAAGTCGTCCCCGGTGCAAACCGCCGCTTCGACACGGCTCGAAACGGCCACCCCCGGACAACCTCACCGGCTCCCCCGCCCGACAGCGTCACCCCGGATAGACCGGCGCCACCCCGTCCGTGACCTTCTGCCACTGGCCGCCGGACGGCAGTCGTACGATCCCGTCCTCCGAGCCGGCCACCAACGGCAGCCGGTCGGACTCGGCCGCGGTGATCTCCTTGATCCCGGACAGGGCCGCCGGTGCCGGCCCCTCGGGTGTGGACCCGTCGACCTGCGCGTAGCGCATGGTCTGCAGTCCGCCCTGTTCACGCCCGACCACCACGAGCCGGCTGTCCCCGGCCCAGGACATGGCCGTGACGTCCTGCAACTCCGGTGTGGCGGTGTGCAGTCCGAGCACCGAGACGGTGGGCCGCCCCTCCGCGGCTTCCTGCCGCCGCTCGATCCGCCCGATGAGCAGGGACTTCGTGCTGCCCTTCGCCACCACGAGCGCTATGCGCACTCCGTCGGCTGCCACCCGGACGTCCTTGATACGGCCGTTCAGCTCCGGGATCTTCACCGCGAGCGGTTCGCCCCTGCCCTGTTCCAGCAGGAGCAACCGGGGGTTGCCGGGATCGCGGTCGGCCACCCAGAGGTCGCCGTAGACATCCCAGCTGGGTGCCGTCAGCCGGTCCTTGTCCGACTTGGCGTGGCTGGTCAGTACAGGGGTCCCCAGTGAATCGCCGGACACCAGCGAGGCGACGTACAGCTCCTTGCCGTCGCCGGAGACGGCGGCCGCCTTGTACTCGTCGTGCGACACGGCGACCGAGCGCAGTTCCTTCTCGCCCGCGCCGAGAGCCCCGGCCACCGGTTCGGCCTTGGGGGTGGGGTTGTTGCCGGTCCCCATCCGTACGAGCCGGTTCTTGCCATCGATGAAATACAGGTAGCCGGGCTGCTGCACCGAGCCGCGCACGGTGGCGGCGTCGGCCTCGCGGAGCGAGCACAGCCGCGAGTTGCCGGACTGCAGCTCGACCTGGTCCACCGCGGGGGTGAGGTTCTGCGCGGTGAACAGGAGCTGGGCGGCCATCTCGTTGCACTGTCCCTGGCCGACCCGGCGGGCTCTCTCGTTCAGCGGCACGGTCAGCGTGTTCTGGTCGTCGGGCGTCAGCGCGGTGACGCCGTCCTTCAGCGCCGTACCCGTCGGGAAACTCGTCCGCACCACGTGATCGAGCCAGTTCGTGGGCCCGTTGAGCAGCGAGCGGACCATCTGCGTCATGGGGTCGACGCGCCGGCGGATGTACACGGGATCGGCGACGGCCGCCGGCTGCGTCGTGCTCCCGGCCGCGGCGTTCGAGGCGAAGTAGTACTTGTTGACGGACATGTAGTTGCGCTGGAAGTCCGACTTACCCATGACAATGCCCTGCGGCAGCCTGTCGATGCGCCACTGCTTGGTCTTCTTGTCGCGCGTGAGATGCACCGGCGCGTCGTAGGGCCCGTCGGCGGGCGAGTACGCCTGCTGCTCGTCCACGTTCGCGACCCTGGTGCCGGTCAGCGTGAACGACAGGTCGTCGCCCTCCCGGCCGCCCAGGCGGTTGGGGTCGATGCCGGGCCCGTTGGCGAGGACCGTGCTGGACTGCCCCGGTTTCCATGTCTGTGACGCCGTCTTGGTCAGGTATTGCCGGGCCGTCGAGTAGTTCGGATCGTCGCTGGTCAGCGCCTCGAGAAAACCGGAGACGATGTCCGAGGGCTGGGCGTCCTCCTGGGGCGGCATGGCGAAGACCCGCACCTGGGTGTCCTGTCGCGGTGTGGAGTCGACGCCGCTCAGGTCGCCGCTGTCGGGCATCGAGGCGCATCCCGCCAGCAGTACGGCGCCACAGGCTGCGTACGTCGCCGCGCGCAACGGTCTGCGCCCGGCGCCCCCCTCGCGGTCAGCGCCCACGAAATGCCTCCCCTTGCTTCTTCGACTCCTCCGGCCCGGTGTCCGGGCGGCTCGAGGTCTCGGCCCCGTCCTCGCCGGGCGTCTCGTTCTGTCGTCTGGCTCCGGAAGTCGGACGGGGCACCACGCGCGCGCCGTTCCCGGGCAGTGCCGTCGGGTCGGCTGTGGGGGCCGCACCGCCCACTCTGGGGGCCATGGGCGGCATCTGGTCCGCGACCGGCTGCGCGGGCACGGTGGCGGCTTTGTCGCCGCGCGGCAGCCCGGCGTCGTTGAGTCCTCGGTTGCGCCGCGAGTCCTTGGGCTCCAGGGGTATCGGCGAGCCCCGCAGCGGCTCGTCCGCGGTCCGCGGCAGCGTCAGCCGGAACTGCGAGCCTCCGCCGGGCTCCCCCCAGGCCTGCAGCCAGCCGCCGTGCAGCCGAGCGTCCTCCAGGGCGATGGACAGCCCCAGGCCCGTACCACCGGTCGTACGCGCGCGTGCCGGATCGGCCCGCCAGAAGCGGCTGAACACGCGCGTGGCCTCACCGGGCTTGAGTCCGACGCCGTAGTCGCGCACCGCTACGGCAACCGCCCCGCCGGCCGCGGCGAGCTTGACGAGGACGTCCTTGCCCTCGCCGTGCTCCACGGCGTTGACCACGAGGTTGCGCAGCACCCGCTCCACGCGTCGCGCGTCCGCCTCGGCGACGACGGGCTGCTGGTCGCCCAGCACACGTATGTGCGTGCCCTTGCGCTCGGCGAGCGGCTCGGCCCCGCTGACGACGCGCCGTACGACCTCCCTGAGGTCTATCGGCTCCGCCTCCAGCGCCGCCGCGCCCGCATCGAACCGGCTGATCTCCAGCAGATCGGCGAGCAGCGACTCGAACCGGTCCAGCTGGTCGGCCAGCAGCTCCGCCGACCGCGCGGTCACCGGATCGAAGTCCTCCCGCGCCTCGTGGATGACGTCCGCCGCCATCCGTACGGTCGTCAGCGGTGTCCGCAGCTCGTGCGACACGTCCGACACGAACCGCCGCTGCATCCGCGACAGGTCCTCCAGCTGCTGGATCTTCAACTGCAGGTTCTGCGCCATCTTGTTGAAGGCCTCACCGAGGCGGGCGATGTCGTCCTCGCCGGTGACCTTCATACGCTCCTGCAGCCGCCCGGCCGACAGCCGCTCGGCGATCCCCGCGGCCATGCGCACGGGGGTGACGACCTGCCGTACCACCAGCCAGGCGATGGCCCCGAGCAGTACGACGACGAAGAGTCCCGCGGTCGCCAGCGTGCCCTTGACCAGGCTCAGTGACTTCTCCTCCTGGGTGAGCGGGAAGAGGTAGTAGAGCTGGTACGGCTCACCGTTGGGGTCGTTGACCTGCTTGCCGATGACCAGTGCCGGCTGCGACTCCTTGTTGTTGCTGTACAGGATGCGGGTGTAACTCTGGGCGGCCGCAGTGTCGTCGTTGATCCGCGCGCGCAGGTCCTCGGGCACACTGGCCGTCGGATCGACGAACCCCGAGGCACGGGGTCCGCGCCCGCCGCCGCTGTTGTCGTCCCCCGCTGGCAGGGTCACCACGTCGAAGGCGCCCTGACCACCACTGGACAGGGACTCCACGAGGTCGCTCATCCACGAGGTGAGGTTCTGCGACTGCCGTTGGTCCGCCGCCGTGCCGTCGTCGCTGGTCCCGGCCGCTGCCTCGTCGGCCTTCTGCTTGGCCACCGCGAACCCACCGGTGGCCTGGCTCTGCGAGGCCTTCACCTTGGCGTCCAGCAGCCCGTTGCGCACCTGCCCGATGACGACGAATCCGAGCAACAGCACCACGCCCAAGGACATCAGCAGTGTGGTGACGACGACCTTGAGCTGGATGTTCCGCCGCCACAGCCGCATGACGGGCAGCAACGGCCGGCGGACCCAGCGCATGAACAAGCGCAGCACCGGGCTGCCCTGGACTCCGCCCTGCAGCAGACCGCCCTCCAGCAGTCGGCCCCAACGCGATGCTGTCGTCTCCCGGCCGACAGGCCGCCCCGCGCTGGCCCTGTCCGGCCCCGGCGCCGAAGCGGCACTGTCACCGGACATGTCAGCTGGGCCCTGCCTTGTAACCGACGCCCCTGACGGTCACCACGATCTCCGGCCGCTCCGGGTCCTTCTCGACCTTGGAGCGCAGCCGCTGCACGTGAACATTCACAAGCCGCGTGTCCGCAGCGTGCCGGTATCCCCACACCTGCTCGAGCAGCACCTCACGCGTGAACACCTGCCACGGCTTGCGCGCCAGCGCCACCAGCAGATCGAACTCCAGCGGCGTCAGCGCGATCGACTGCCCGTCCCGCTTCACAGAGTGACCGGCCACGTCGATGACGAGGTCACCTATGGCCAGCTGTTCCGGCGCCGGCTCCTCCGACCTCCGCAGCCGCGCCCGGATCCGGGCGACCAGCTCCTTCGGCTTGAACGGCTTCACGATGTAGTCATCGGCACCCGACTCCAGTCCGACCACCACGTCGACGGTGTCGCTCTTGGCCGTGAGCATCACGATCGGCACGCCCGACTCCGCCCTGATCAGGCGGCACACCTCGATGCCGTCACGCCCGGGCAGCATCAGGTCGAGCAGCACCAGGTCGGGTTTGCTCTCACGGAATGCGGCCAGCGCCTTGTCGCCGTCGGCTACGAAAGACGGCTCAAAACCTTCACCACGCAGCACGATGCCGAGCATCTCGGCCAGTGCCGTGTCGTCGTCGACGACAAGGACTCGTCCCTTCATAAACGACATCATCCCATTCTCATAACAGTGGTGAAGGCGCAGGTGAGCAGGGTCACTGGCCCGTGACGATAGTCGTACTCGGCCGTCACTGTCTGCCCCTGTCCCGCGACGTCGATGTCAGACACGGATGTCAGCTACCCAGGGTAGGCGGAGCCTGACCATACGGTCAGCCCAGTGACTCCTGGCGGCACTGCACCGATCGCTCAGTGCCGCACGAGGGCGAGCACCCTTTGCCGGCCTCGAACCTCTACCGGCAAGCATCGCTCGAGCCGAGCTCACCCTCAGCTGATCGACACCTCGCGCGACCTGGCACAGAGCTCCGCAAGGGCCTCAGCCGTCACGGGCGAGACCGCACCCTCTTCCGTGACGATCGCGGTCACCAGCTCGGGCGGCGTCACATCGAACGCCGGGTTGTACGCCTGGGTCCCCAGGGGCGCCACCGGAACGCCACCTCCTGCTTCCGCTCCTGCCACCGGCACCTGAGGCGCGGTGACCTCGGTCACCTCATGGCCGGGCCGCTGCTCCACCTCGATGGAGGCCCCGTCGGGGGTGTCCGGATCCACCGTCGTCAGCGGTGCCACCACGATGAACGGCACATGGTGGTACCGCGCGAGCACCGCGAGCGGATAGCTCCCGACCTTGTTCGCCACCGAACCGTCGGCCGCAATGCGGTCCGCCCCGATCAGCACCGCGTCCACCTCGCCGGCCGCGAAGAGCGAGCCCGCGGCGTTGTCCGTGAGCAAGGTGTACGCCATGCCGCTACGGGCCGCCTCATAAGCGGTCAGGCGAGCGCCTTGCAGCAACGGACGCGTCTCGTCCACCCACAGCCGTCGCAACCTCCCCGCGCGATGCGCCGCGAGCGCCACCGCGAAGGCGGTCCCCTCCCCGCCCGACACCAGCGAACCGGTGTTGCAGTGGGTGAGGATCCGGTGCCCGCCACCGGGCAGCAGCTCGTCCAGAAGTGCCAGCCCGCACTCGGCCATACGGGCACTGGCCTCGGCGTCCTCCTTGTGCAGCCGACGGGCCGCGGCAAGCGCCGCCGCCGCAGCCTGCCCGGCGTCGCCGCTCCTGGCGAACTCGGCCCGGTAGGCGGTCTGGGCCCTGCGCACACCGACAGCGAGGTTCACCGCAGTGGGCCGGGCACCGGCCAGCGCGGTTGCGGCCTCGTCCACGTCGAAGCCGCGCACGGCGGCGAGCGCGACACCGTACGCTCCGGCGATGCCGAGCAGCGGCGCCCCGCGCACAGCCAGCGAACGGATCGCCTCCACCAGCGCGGGCGCGTCCGTGCAAACCCGCTCGACCTCCTCGGCCGGCAATCTCGTCTGGTCGAGAAGTACCAGTACGGGCCCTTCTGGTGGCTCCTCCCAGCGGATCGCCGGTATCTCGGTCGGACTGCTGTCTTCGCCGGATTGCACGTACTGATCAGCCATGCGGTCAGTCTGCCCCTTTTCCCGCGGACAATTGAAGGTGTGCAGCCCATACCGCGGCCGGTACCTCGGCGACCACCCCATGGCACGATGGCTGCCAACCTGCCGCCGCGACCGCGGACGGGCACCTTGAAGGAGCGACGATGAAAGACACTCCGGGCTGGGCCTCGCCCGGATCTGCCCCGTCCGACGGGCAGGAGCCCGGCGCGTCCGGCCCTGCCGGGGCCACCGACCGACCCGGCCCCGCGGAGCCCGCGGACCAGTCCGGTTCCGCCCCGCAGGACACGCCTGACCCGCAGGGCCCCGGCTCGCAGTGGTCCAAGCAGCAGCCGCCACCCGGCCAGTGGTCCGCGCCCGCCGACCCGGCAGGCTCCGACCGAATTACTCCGCCACCCCCACCGCCCAGCGCCGGCTGGGGCACCCAGCCTCCCCCCGGCCCCGGCGGCTACCAGGCCTACGGCACTCCCGGATACCCCGCATGGGGCGGCGGCTGGGGCGGCCCCCCACCCGCCGCCAAGCCCGGCGTCATCCCGCTCCGCCCGCTGGGCGTGGGCGAGATCCTCGACGGCGCCGTCTCCACCATGCGCACCTACTGGCGCACGGTACTGGGCATCTCTCTGACCGTCGCGGTGGTCACCGAGGTCCTCGTCATCCTGCTCCAGGGCCTGGTCCTCAACGACACCAGCACCGCGGCCCTGAACGACCCGAGCGCCACCGCGGGCGAACTGACCCGCGCCATGGGCGAGGTCATGCTCAGCTCCGGTGCGGTCTCCCTGATCACTCTGATCGCCACAGTCGCCGCGACCGCCCTCCTCACCACCGTCACCAGCCGCGCGGTCCTCGGCCGCACCGTGACCACGGGCGAAGCCTGGCGCGATGCCCGCCCTCAGGTCGTGAAGCTGTTCGGCCTGATCCTGCTGTTGCCGCTCATCGCCGTCGCCATCGTCTTCGTCGGCACGCTGCCCGGCATCCTCGTCGCGGTCTTCGGGAACGCCGACGGGGGTGTCGCACTCGCCGTCCTGGGCGGCCTCGCCGCCGGCGTCGTCGCCCTGTGGCTGATGATCCGCTTCTCCCTGGCCTCGCCCGCACTGATGCTGGAGAAGCAGGGCGTCGTGAAGTCGATGAGCCGATCCGCGAAGCTGGTCCGAGGCTCCTGGTGGCGTGTTCTCGGTATCCAGTTGCTCGCCGGAATCATCGCCAACATCATCTCGGCGATCGTCGTCGTCCCCTTCACTTTCCTCGCCGCAGCGCTCGGCAGCGAAGGCGTCGTCGGCTTCCTCAACGGTGAGGGCAACAACCTCGGCTGGACCTTCCTCATCATCAGCGGGATCGGCTCGGTGATCGGCTCCATGATCACTTTTCCGATCAACGCCGGCGTCACCGTGCTCCTCTACATCGACCAGCGCATCCGCCGCGAAGCACTGGATCTCGAATTGGCCCGCGCCGCCGGCGTCCAGGGCTACGGGGCCGACGCCGGCTCGGGGGGCTGATGCGGTGAGCATGACGGGGGGAGTTCTCACAGCGGTGCCGACGGTCCTGCCGCGCGCTGCAGAATCTGCCGTACGGACGCTGCTGCGCGCCGGCAGCACATCCGTCCTGTCGCTGGTGCACTCCGCCGACGAGACGTCCGTGACGATCCCTCGGGATCCCGCACGTGAGGCAGCCCGCCGCGAGCTGTCGAAGCGCATGTACCACGAGAACGACCCCAGCCTGTTCCAGCGCGCCCTGAACGCCTTCTGGGACTGGGTCGACAAGCTGTTCGGCTCGGCGGCGGCCGCGACCCCCGGCGGCACACTCGGCCTGGTCGTCGTCATCGTGGCCGTCTTGGCGCTGCTGGGCGCGCTGTGGTGGCGGCTGGGCACACCACGGCGTGAACCCGCCTCGTCCGCCACCCTGTTCGACGATCGCCCCCGCAGCGCCACCGAACACCGCGCAGCCGCCGAGGCGCACGCCGCCCAGGGCCACTGGAACCAAGCCGTCCAGGAACGCATGCGCGGCATCGTCCGCTCCCTCGAGGAACGCGCGCTCCTCGACATCCGCCCCGGCCGCACCGCGGACGAGGCAGCCGCCGAAGCGGGCAGCGCACTGCCCGAACACCGAGACCGGCTGCACGCCGCGGCCCGGGACTTCGACGACGTGACATACGGCGGCCGAAGGGCGAGCGAGCACTCGTACCACCGCATGGCCCAACTCGACCACGACCTCGAACGCACCAAGCCCCAGCTCGCAAGCAGCAGCCCCGGCACAGCCCACAACTCCCGCCAGGGAGCCGCCGGATGACGACCGAGGTCATGCTCCCGTCCACCTCGGCCTCGCCCACTGCCCGCCAGGTGTGGACCCGCGCACGCGGCATTGCACTCGCCGTAGTGCTCCTCCTGGCCGCAGCCGTCGTGATCGCCGTGATCCGCTCCGACACCCGGCACGGCGAACTCGACCCGCGCTCCGTCGACTCCCACGGCAGCCGCGCCGTCGCCGAGCTCCTCGCCGACCGCGGTGTGTCCACACGCGTGGTGACCACTCTGGACGAGGCGCGCGCAGCAGCCGCCCCGGACACAACCCTCCTGGTCGCCCTCCCTGACCTGCTGACATACCGTCAACAGACACGGCTGCAGGCCGCGACCGCACACTCCGGTGGCCGCACCGTCCTCATCGCCCCAGGCAGCTCGTCGGTCGAGAAGCTTGCCCCCGGCGTCACCGCGGACCCCGCGACCAGCCTCGACTCGACCCTGCCACCCGACTGCCAACTGCCTGCTGCCCGCCGCGCGGGCACCGCGGACACGGGCGGCATCCGCTACACCACCACACGCCTCGGCGCCGACGAGTGCTACCGCAGCGAGCGCCTGGCCACCCTCCTGCGCATTCCGGAGACCTCCGCAGACGGCGACACCGTCGTCCTCGGTGCGCCCGACATCCTCTTCAACGACCGCCTCGACAAAGAGGGCAACGCCTCGCTCGCCCTCCAACTCCTCGGCTCCCGCCCCCATCTGGTCTGGTACCTCCCCTCACTTTCCGACAACTCCGCCGCCGACACGGGCGACGAAAAAGGGTTCTTCGACCTGATCCCCTCCGGCTGGCGCTGGGGCACGCTGCAACTCTTCGTCGCGGCAGCCCTCGCCGCCTTCTGGCGGGCACGCCGACTGGGCCCCCTCGTGCCCGAAAAACTCCCCGTGGCGATCCGCGCCTCCGAAACCGTCGAAGGCCGCGCCCGCCTCTACCGCAAGGCGAGCGCCCGCGACCGCGCGGCCGCCGCTCTTCGCTCCACCACCCGCACCCGCCTCGCCCCCCTCGTAGGTGTCCCCGTCGCCCAGGCGCACGCGCCCGAGGCTCTGCTCCCCGCCCTGTCCGCCCATCTCCACGGCGACGGCCAGGCCCTGCAAACTCTCCTCTTCGGCCCGCCGCCAGGCGACGACGCGGCCCTCATTGCCCTCGCCGACCAACTCGACGCCCTCGAAAGAGAGGTACGCCGTCCATGATGGACCCGACCACTGACAACGCCGGGAACACCGGGGATCCGGGCAAAGCCCGAGCCTCCCTGGAAGCCCTGCGCGCCGAGATCGCCAAAGCCGTGGTCGGCCAGGACCCTGCCGTGACCGGCCTCGTCGTCGCCCTCCTCTGCCGCGGACATGTACTACTGGAAGGAGTCCCCGGGGTCGCCAAAACGTTGCTCGTACGCGCCCTCGCCTCCGCACTCGAACTCGACACGAAGCGTGTGCAGTTCACCCCCGACCTGATGCCGAGCGACATCACTGGCTCCCTGGTCTATGACACTCGCACCGCCGAGTTCTCGTTCCAGCCCGGCCCGGTCTTCACCAACCTCCTCCTGGCCGACGAGATCAACCGCACACCGCCGAAGACCCAGTCGTCCCTCCTGGAAGCCATGGAGGAACGCCAGGTCACGGTCGACGGCACCCCGCGCCCGCTCCCCGATCCCTTCCTGGTCGCCGCAACCCAGAACCCGGTCGAGTACGAGGGCACATACCCCCTCCCCGAAGCCCAACTGGACCGTTTCCTCCTCAAACTGACGGTCCCTCTCCCCTCCCGCCAGGACGAGATCGACGTCCTCACCCGACACGCCGAGGGCTTCAATCCGCGCGACCTGCGCGCCGCCGGCGTACGCCCCGTGGCCGGCGCGGCCGACTTGGAAGCCGCTCGCGCCGCGGTCGCCAAGACGGCCATCTCCCCGGAAATCACCGCCTACGTGGTGGACATCTGCCGGGCCACCCGCGAGTCGCCCTCCCTCACCCTGGGCGTCTCACCACGCGGTGCCACGGCCCTCCTTGCCACCTCGCGCGCATGGGCATGGCTCACGGGCCGTGACTACGTCATCCCCGACGACGTCAAAGCCCTGGCCCTCCCCACGCTCCGACATCGCGTGCAACTCCGCCCCGAGGCGGAGATGGAAGGCGTCACGGCCGATTCCGTCATCAACGCGATCCTCGCCCACGTCCCTGTCCCCCGCTGATGCCACTCACCGGGCGCGCCGCGCTCCTCGCGGCACTCGGCTCCTTCCCCGTCGGTATCTGGGCCCCCAGCTGGACAGGCATCCTCGCTGTGAACGGCCCCCTGGCTTTGGCCTGCGCCTGCGACTTCGCCCTCGCAGCACCGGTACGGCGCCTCGGCCTGACCCGCTCCGGCGACACGTCCGTCCGCCTGGGCGAGGCCGCCGACGTGACCCTCACCGTCAGCAATCCATCGCGGCAGCTCCTCCGTGCCCGTCTACGTGACGCCTGGCCCCCCAGCAGCTGGCAGTCCGGCACGGAGATCGCGGCCTCGCGCCATCGCTTGACCGTGCCTGCAGGCGAACGCCGCCGGGTCACCACCCGTCTACGCCCCAGCCGCCGCGGCGACCGTCAAGCGGACCGCGTGACGATCCGCTCCTACGGCCCCCTCGGTCTGTTCTCACGCCAAGGCAGCCACCAGGTCCCCTGGACGGTGCGCGTCCTGCCCCCCTTCACCAGCCGCAAGCACCTGCCTTCGAAACTCGCCCGCCTCCGCGAGCTCGACGGCCGCACCAGTGTGCTCACCCGCGGCGAAGGCACAGAATTCGACAGCCTGCGCGAGTACGTCCCAGGCGACGACACCCGCTCCATCGACTGGCGTGCGACAGCTCGCCAGTCTGCGGTCGCCGTGCGCACATGGCGTCCCGAGCGCGACCGCCACATCCTGATCGTCCTGGACACCGGCCGCACCTCAGCAGGCCGCGTGGGCGACGCCCCACGCCTCGACGCCTCCATGGACGCGGCCCTGCTCCTGGCAGCACTCGCTTCACGCGCCGGCGACCGGGTGGACCTGCTCGCCTACGACCGCCGGGTACGCGCCCTCGTCCAGGGCCGCACGGCACGCGATGTCCTCCCGTCCCTGGTCAACGCGATGGCCCCGCTCGAACCCGAACTGGTCGAACTGGATGCCCGAGGCCTGACAGCGACCGCACTCCGCACGGCTCCCCGCCGCTCACTCATCGTGCTGCTCACAAGCCTCGATGCGGCACCTGTGGAGGAAGGCCTGCTTCCCGTGCTCTCCCAACTCACCCAGCGCCACACAGTTCTGATGGCATCGGTAGCGGATCCATACATCGCGCGTATGGCGAACGCCCGGGGAAACACCGAGTCCGTCTACGAAGCCGCAGCCGCTGCCCAGGCCCAGAGTGAACGCCACCGAACCGCGGAGCAGCTCCGCCGTCACGGAGTCACAGTCGTCGACGAGACACCGGAAGAACTGGCGCCAGCACTGGCAGATGCCTATCTGGCCCTGAAGGCGGCGGGACGTCTGTAAGGGAAGGGGAGGGCCCTCTTTGAAGGGCCCGAAACCTAAAAGCCTGAAACGCAGAAAACCCCCGTACCGAATAAACGGTACGGGGGTTTCCTCAACAATTGTTCGGCGGCGTCCTACTCTCCCACAGGGTCCCCCCTGCAG